>JBDHTU010000105.1:0-5995 GCA_039808805.1 Micavibrio sp. | reverse complement strand
CCTTTTTTCTTTTCTTCTTCGGCGGCGTCCGTCGTCTGGGCGGTCTGGACCACGACGATTTCAAGGCGGCGGATTTCTTCGAAACGGGCGGTCGACATCTCAAGGATGCGCTTGGAATAATGCGTCTGGATCCAGTCGCGCATGAAACGGGTGGGAACGGACACTTCGAGCGTGCCGTGATAATAGGCCTGCAACGTCAGGGGTTTCAGCCAGCTGCGGTAAACGGCTTCGCCGAATTCGTCACGCAGTTCCTTATAAACAGCCTGCCATGCGGCCAGCACTTCCGGCGTGGGCGCGAAGGATTCTGTTTTGAAGGGCGTAACGTTGCTGGATGAACCCGAAAAATCTGACATTCTTATTTTCTCCACTTAAACCTAGTTTATTTTGTTATTAAACCCGCCGTCCGCGCACGAAAAAAGCCAAGGGAATCCCTTGTGCGAAAAATCTCTTTTTCGCAGCTTTCCCGTTGCAGATCGGCCATTAAAGGTTATGGTTATATGAAACCGGACATGCGAAGCCTTCCGGCAACACACTGGTTCAAACCCTTCCTCACTCCAACTCTTTGTCCCAAATGGGGTAGTACAGTCCTCTGATACAGCCGGAAAAACAGGCGCGATGTGAATGTTACCGCTTTGTTTTTCAGCCATTGCCCCGCGTTGATCGAGAGGCGTTTTTGATTGGTTATTCACAGACCCTAGAACTATTTTTTTTGGCTGGCAATCGGAAAAAATCGGGAACGTTGAAAAAAGAAATAATTTAATCGTTGACATGAAACGGCCTGTTTAATAACAGCCTTTAATTACTTTCTTATAGCCAACTTATTTTCTTTTCCGGCATTCAGGAAAGCAGCAAAAAATAAGGCCCGCTTTCGCGGGCCTTGAATTTCTATTTTCAAAAAACAACCGATGGTTATTTTTTCAGCGCCTTGATACGGGCGGACAGGCGGGACAGTTTACGAGCCGCCGTGTTCTTGGAAATGATGCGCTTGGAAACGCCGCGCAGAAGTTCCGGCTGAACGACCTTGAAAGCATCTTCGGCCGCTTTGACATCGCCGCCGCCGATCGCCGCTTCCACTTTCTTGACGAACGTGCGCAGGCGGCTGGTACGCGCTGTGTTGATTTCATTGCGGCGGGCGTTGGTGCGAATTCTTTTCTTTGCAGAAGCGTGGTTTGCCATTGTCTTCGTATCTCAGTTTTAAATCGTTGTTATAACGCTCTTAAACGGGAGCGTCGGACCGTCCAAAATATCCGTAAGGTCGGGCTGTTTTACGCGGCAGGAGCCCGTATTGTCAAGACAAACCTTAACGCGCCGCCGCCCCCGGATGGGCCGGGGCCAGCGTAAAATGGACGATGGTCAGCGGCGCCTTGCGAACGACCTCCATCGACAGGCGATCATCGCCGCGAACATATTGATTCGGCGATGTTTTTTTCCAACCCAGTTGGGGCAGGGTTTCGGCGTAGAACCTGGCAACGTCCTCCGGCTTCAGGTGGTTCGAAGCCGCCGTGACCGAGGCGATCCGCCCGTCCGGCTTATCAAACAGCAGGGCCTCGTCCTTGAATTCCTGGAGACCGGGCATAACCGGAATGTCGTACAGCGCCTCAAAAAAAGCGGGGTGCGCGCCGGACGCCCGGACATCGGGGGACACGGTTACAAGCGTCAGCAGCAGGGCGGCAAAGGCCAGGTATCTCATCGCGGCGCCTTATTTCTGGCAGCCGGGGCAATAAAAAGTAGAGCGCCCCGCCTGCACGGTTCTTTTGATGGTGTGAGCCTTTTTACCACCGACACGGCAGCGGGGGCAAGCCTGCCCTTCCCGGTCATAGACAAGAAAGCTGTGCTGGAAATAGCCAAGCTCGCCGCTGGCCTGCCGGTAATCGCGCAGGGAACTGCCGCCTGCGGCGATAGCGCGGGTCAGCACGGCCTTGATCGAAGCCGTCAGCGCCGCGCATCTGGCCACGGACAGGCTTCCCGCCTCTTTCCATGGATCGATCTTCGCTTCGTACAACGCCTCGCACGCATAGATATTGCCGATGCCCGCCACGACGCGCTGGTCCAGCAACGCCAGTTTGATGGCCGCTTTCTTGCCCTCCAGCCGCATCTTTAATGCCTTGCTGTCAAAGGCCGAATCCAATGGCTCCGGCCCCAACGGGCGGAAAGACGGATGCGCCTCCATCTCTCCCGGGGCAAAGAGCAACGCCATGCCGAACCGGCGGGGATCGTTGAAAACTACCCCCTGCCCCGTCTCCAAAGTCAGCAGCATATGATCGTGCTTCTGCCGTTCATAGCGCGCCATATCGGGGACAACCGTCATGCGGCCCGACATACCGAGATGGAGGGCCAGCGTCGCCTCGGCCCGGCCTTCGAGCCCGACCAGGATATATTTCGCCCGGCGGGTAAGGCCTGTAACGCGGCGCCCTTCCAGCGTTTCCTTGAGCCCAGGCGGAAAAGGCAGGCGAAGACCGGCGCGCCGCAATTCGACGCGCTCGATCACACGACCGATCATGACAGGCGCAAGGCCGCGGCAGACGGTTTCAACTTCGGGAAGTTCAGGCATGGTTTCCGTTTTAACGGAAACCTACATTTTTTGCCAGACCACATAGGGCTGGTCCTGCGGATCCAGGAGAACCAGCAAGGACGGCGCATCGACACGCTTTTCCTGCGGCGGCGGATTTTGCCACAACATTTTTCCGCTCTCGATAGCGGCAATGACCGGAAATTCCGCGCGTGTCAGCGGCGTGTAATATAAAGTCTGGTCTTTCGGCACCGAAGGCGGGTTCCATTGCGATTGCGGCGTAAAGATAAAAATATCATCCGTTTTTTTGTAAGTGCCGGACGAATAAATCCGCATGTTCGGCTGTTCCATAGTGCTGATGCTGATCTGGTACGATCCCCCGGACATTTTTAAAACGGCGGTTTTTTTACCGATCTGGCTCTGCCATGTCCCCTCAACCGCAGCGGCGGATATACCGGGCTGGCGCTTGAAATACAGGTCTTTTCTTTCAATCTTTTTGAACGGGACTGTCGGCGGCCTGTCGCGCAATTCAGCCTCCATGTCTTTGGCCACCTGCGCGGCCGGCTTTTTAACAGCCACTGCACCTGGCGCTGCAGTTTCAGACACGGGCGGAGAGGTTGCGCTTTCCCGGCTGTTGACAGCAAGAATGGCCACGGCAACAACCGCCAAAAGGCCAAACCCCAGCACCAGATACCCGATAAAGCGGGATTCCGCAGAAACCGGCATCTTCAGACGCTTTGGCGCCCGCACGCGTATTTCCGGCGGACGGTTGACATTGGCGGGGCGCGATGTGCGGGGCGGCGGTGGCTTTTCCTCGGTCATAAGACAGAGTATGAAACATTGAAGGCGGACCAGCAAGCGGGAGAAATGAAGTATTAAAAAAGACCGCCGTGAGGCAGCCCTAGGTATGGCGCATGTTAATTAATAAACATATCAAGAATCGTAATATTTGCATATTAAAAACTCCCCTTGTCAAGCGTGAATTATGATCTATAACTCATGCTTTAAGAATCCTTGTGTGTGAAGGGGTTAAAATATGCTGATTACCACGGACCAAATCCGCGCGGCCCGCGCGCTCAAAAACTGGAGCCAAACCGACCTGGCGGAGCGGACCGGCCTTGCCGTTCCGACCATTGCCAATATCGAACTGGGAAAACAGGAGCCGGGCAAGAATACCCTAGCGAAGATCATTGATGCGTTTTCCATCGGCGGTATACGCTTTACGGCAAACGGCGTGGAGTTCGACAAAGATGAAATCGTTTCCATTGTGGGGTTAGGGAAATTTAAAAACATTCTTTTTGACGTCATCCGAACACTGGAAAACAAACCGCCCCGTGAAAGAGAATTCCTTGTATTCAGCGCCGATGACACACGGTCTTCCCCGGAAGAAATTGAATTGTATAACGAGATGCTAACCAGAGGCATCACCCACAGAAGGATTGTCAGCAGCAAGGCAAAATCCCTGCATCACCGTTATTCTTCCAAAACTATCGAAAGTAAATATTTTGACGATAAAGGCGCAGTTTTTGTATTTGATGACAGGCTGGCATTTTATACCGCCGCGGAAGGCGATCAGGAGCCGACAACGCTTATCATCACAAATCACCGTATTGCAGAAACATATAAGAAAATTTTTGCCTATATGTGGGACAGTTTAAAGGAAGCGGAAAAAAAGCCGCAAAAACAGAAAAAAGGCCGGAAATAATCCGGCCTTTCTTTTTATTCTTTTTGGTGCTGTCATCCTGAGCGATAGCGAAGGAACTCATGACGTATGACATCCGAGATCCTTCGGGCTTCGCCCTCAGGATGACAGGGACTTTAAAAGTCCATACCGCCCATGCCGCCCATACCACCGCCGGGCATACCGCCGCCAGCGGCCTTGCCTTCATCCGGTGCGTCCGTGATGGTCGCTTCGGTGGTCAGCAGGAGTCCGGATACGGAAGCCGCATCCTGAAGCGCCGTGCGGACGACTTTCGCCGGGTCGATGATGCCGGCCTTCACCATGTCGGTGAAGTTGTCGTTCTGCGCATCGTAGCCCTGGTTGAGGTCTTTCGACTCAGCCAGTTTGCCGACGACGATCGAGCCTTCCTTGCCTGCGTTTTCCGCGATCTGGCGGATCGGGAACTGGCAGGCTTTCTTGATGATCTCGATACCGGCCTGCTGGTCGTCGTTATCGCCTTTCAGGCTGTCGAGGATGCGCGATGCGTAGAGCAGGGCGACGCCGCCGCCTGCGACAACGCCTTCTTCAACGGCCGCACGGGTTGCGTGCATGGCGTCGTCAACGCGGTCCTTGCGCTCTTTCACTTCGACTTCCGTCGCGCCGCCGACGCGCAAGACCGCAACGCCGCCGGCAAGTTTCGCCAGACGTTCCTGCAGTTTTTCCTTGTCGTAGTCGGACGAGGTTTCCTCGATTTGCGCCTTGATCTGGCCAACGCGGGCATCGATCTCTTTTTTCTCGCCGGCGCCGTCAACGATGGTGGTGTTTTCCTTCGTGATGACGACTTTCTTGGCGCGGCCGAGCATGTCGAGCGTGACGTTCTCCAGCTTGATGCCGAGATCTTCGGACACCATCTGGCCGCCCGTCAGGATCGCCATGTCTTCGAGCATCGCCTTGCGGCGGTCGCCGAAGCCCGGGGCCTTGACGGCGGCGATTTTCAGGCCGCCGCGCAGTTTGTTGACGACCAGCGTGGCGAGGGCTTCGCCTTCAACGTCTTCGGCGACGATAAGGAGCGGCTTGCCGGATTGTACGACGGCTTCCAGAACCGGGAGCATCGATTGCAGGTTGGAGAGTTTTTTCTCGAACAGCAGGATGTACGGGGATTCCAGAACGGCCTGCATCTTGTCGGCGTCCGTGATGAAGTACGGGGAGAGGTAGCCGCGGTCGAACTGCATGCCTTCGACGACTTCCAGTTCGGTTTCGAGGGACTTGTTCTCTTCAACCGTGATAACGCCTTCCTTGCCGACTTTTTCCATGGCTTGGGCGATGAAATCACCGATTTCTTTTTCGCCGTTCGCGGAAATCGTGCCGATCTGGGCGATCTCGTTGTTGGATTTAATCGGTTTTGCGTTTTTCTTCAGTTCTTCGACGATGGCGGCAACGGCCTTGTCGATACCGCGCTTGACATCCATCGGGTTCGCACCGGCCGTGATGACCTTGTTACCCTGGTTGACGATGGCCTGCGCCAGAACCGTCGCGGTCGTCGTGCCGTCGCCGGAATGGTCGTTCTGCTTGCTCGCCACTTCGCGAATCAACTGGGCGCCGAGATTGCGCTGCGCGTCTTTCAGTTCGATTTCCTTGGCGACCGTCACGCCGTCTTTCGTCGAGCGGGGCGAGCCGAAGGATTTCTGGATCAGGACGTTACGGCCTTTCGGACCGAGGGTGACTTTGACCGCGTCGGCGATGATGTTCACGCCTTCGAGGACTTTTTCGCGGGCTTCGCGTTCAAATGCTACGTTTTTTGCAGCCATGTGTTTTCTCCTAAATAT
>JBDHTU010000104.1:0-6024 GCA_039808805.1 Micavibrio sp. | reverse complement strand
GACCCGGTGGCGATCGCCATCGGCCCGCTTCAAATCCGCTGGTACGCGCTGGCCTACCTGACAGGCATCCTGTGCGGCTGGCTTTACGCGCGCTATATTGTCAAGAAAGACGCGCCCAAAGGAATCCGTCCCAATGCGGAAGACATTGACGATTTCCTGCCTTTTGCCGTGCTGGGTGTGATCCTCGGCGGGCGGCTGGGCTACGTCCTGTTTTACCAGCCGGGATATTACTTTTCCCACCCGCTGGAGATTTTTCAGCTGTGGCAGGGCGGCATGTCGTTCCACGGCGGGGCGACCGGCGTGATCGTCGCGCTGATTTCCTATTCCCTGATCAAGAAATTTTCGATGTTCCGCCTGGGCGACCTTGCGGCGCTGTGCTGCACGTTCGGACTGTTTTTCGGGCGTATCGCGAACTTCATCAACGGCGAGCTGTATGGCCGCGCAACGGACGTGCCGTGGGGGATGGTGTTCCCGAACGGCGGCGAGGAGCCGCGCCATCCCAGCCAGCTTTACGAAGCCGGGCTTGAGGGGCTTTTGCTGTTCGTCATCCTCAGCATCATGATCCACCAGGAAAAGATCAGGTCGCGCCCCGGCGTGGTCGGCGGTACGTTCCTGATCGGGTACGGCCTCTGCCGTATGTTCGTGGAGCATTTCCGTGAGCCGGACTGGTATCTTGGCTATCTCGCGGGCGGATTCACGATGGGGCAGTTGCTGTGCCTGCCGATGATCGCCGCCGGCGGTGTCATCATCATGCTTGGCCTGAAATTTTCCCGTGACCGCGCCGCTGCTTGATATCATCAAGGCGCGCATCGCCCGGCACGGGCCGATGACGCTTGGCGAATATATGGCGCTTTGCCTGTCGCACCCCAAACACGGCTATTACATGACGCGCGATCCGTTCGGGAGCGCGGGCGATTTCATCACCGCGCCGGAGGTTTCCCAGATGTTCGGGGAGATGATCGGCCTGTGGCTTGCCGACCTGTGGATAAAATTCGGGCAACCGTCGGAATTCATCCTGCTGGAATGCGGGCCGGGGCGGGGGACGCTGATGGCCGACATAATGCGAGCCACAAAAGCGCTGCCCGGATTTCATGGGGCCGCGAAAATTCATCTTATGGAGATATCGTCCGTTCTCCGGGATGCGCAGGCCCGCGCGCTAGCGGGTTACGATCCGGTATGGATCGATGACCTGAACCGGCTGCCACCGGGGCTTCCCGTGCTTTTGGTGGCCAATGAATTCCTCGATGCCTTGCCTGTCCGGCAGATCGAGAAGCGGGGGATCGCATTTTTTGAACGCGGTGTATCGATAGCGCCCGATGGAAGCCTGTGCGCGGCGTTGCTGCCTGTGCCTGATGCCGTGATCGGCGCGCTGCCGAAGGCTTTGGTTGATAGCGTAGAGCAGGGGATTTTCGAAACGTCTCCTCACTTAAACCAATTTCTGAAATCTGTGGATATTCTGTTGAAAAAACAAAATGGTGTTGCGTTATTTTTAGATTACGGCCATGCGCGCTCTGCGCCCGGCGATACGCTGCAGGCGATGAAAAATCATGAGTTTGTCACTCTTTTCGAAACGCCCGGTACTTGCGATCTGACCGCGCATGTCGATTTTGAAAATGTCGTCAAAATCGCCTGTGAAGACGGTATCGTCGCCCATGGGCCGACCACGCAGGGGGCCTTCCTGAAAGAACTGGGTATCGAGGTGCGGGCGGAGCGCCTGAAAAAAGGGGCAAATGACGCGCAGGCGGTGGATCTGGAATCCGGCTTGAAGCGGCTTATCGATACGGACCAGATGGGATCGCTTTTCAAGGTTGTGGCCCTGTGTAATGATCCACAAATCGAGATCGCGGGGTTCCATGAAAGCGTTTAAGGACAGCCAGTTTGACAAAGCCTGCACCAGCCGCGTTACCTATGGGTTCTATGGACGAAAAGGTGGCGTCAGCCAAGGAATATATGAAGGCCTGAATTGCGGAACGGGATCAAACGACGACCAAAATCTGGTCGCAAAAAACCGCAGCATGATTGCGCAGGACCTGAACGCGTCTGATGGCAAGGTTTCAACGTTGTGGCAATGTCATTCGGCCATTTGTATGCCAATAAAATCGCATGTTACCGAAGGAGAGGCGCGGCCAAAGGCGGATGCGCTCGCAACGGATGTTGCGGGACTTGCCATTGGGGTTTTGACCGCCGACTGCGGCCCGGTGCTTTTCGTCGGTGAAAAATCGGACGGCAGTCCTGTTATCGGCGCGGCGCATGCCGGGTGGGGCGGCGCGCTGGGCGGGGTTCTGGAGAATACGGTGGACAAAATGACCGAACTTGGCGCGGGTATTGATACGATCCGCGCCGTGCTGGGGCCGTGCATTATGCAGTCCTCCTATGAGGTCACGGAGGACTTCTCCAGGCCCTTTCTGGACAAGCATGAGGAGGCCGAAAAGTTCTTTATGTCGGCACGCAAGGCGGGTCACCTGATGTTCGATATGCCCGGATACATCGCGTATCGATTGTCCCTGTGCGGCGTGCGGCAGGTCAGTTTAATGGGCCTCGACACCTATGCCGATGCGGAAAACTTCTATTCTTTCCGCCGGGCCACCCACCGTGGGGAGGCAGACTATGGCCGGGAGATGTCGGCGATTGTGATCAACGGCTAGAATCCGGTTGATTTTGCCCGCCCGGTTTTTCTATAGTCCTTTCACACAAACCAATAATTTCCGGAAAAACAGATGATTATCATCGGCGGCAATTCCAATCGTCCCCTTGCAGACGCGATTTCAGCCTATCTGGGCGTCCCCGTAGCCAAGGCGTCCATCCGCCGCTTCTCCGACATGGAAGTATTCGTCGAGATCATGGACAACGTGCGCGGCGAAGATGTGTTCGTCGTTCAATCCACATCCTATCCCGCCAACGACAATTTGATGGAATTGCTGATCACGATCGACGCGCTCAAACGCGGGTCGGCCCGCCGTATCACCGCCGTGATCCCGTATTTCGGCTATGCAAGACAGGACCGCAAGACGGGCGGGCGCACGCCGATCTCCGCCAAGCTGGTCGCCAATATGATCACGGCCGCAGGCGCGGACCGCGTTCTCACCCTTGAACTTCATGCCGGACAGATCCAGGGGTTCTTCGACATTCCTACGGACAACCTCCATGCTTCGCCGGTCATCGCCCCGCACATGGAAAAACTGTTCAACCCGGATGAAACGGTGATGGTTTCCCCGGACGTGGGCGGAGTCGTCCGCGCGCGCGCGATGGCCAAGAAACTGAACACCGACCTTGCCATCATCGACAAGCGCCGCGAAAAAGCGGGCGTATCCGAAGTCATGAACATCATCGGCGAGGTGGATGGAAAGAACTGCATTCTCGTCGACGATATCGTCGATTCCGCCGGGACCTTGTGCAACGCCGCCGTCGCGCTTAAAAACGCGGGCGCGAAATCCATCCACGCCTATATCGTCCATGGCGTTCTGTCCGGCGGCGCGGTCGCCCGCGTGGCGTCCAGCCCCATCGAGAAACTGGTCATCACGGATTCGATCTGCGCCACGGAATCTGTGCGCATGTGCGCGAATATCGAGCAGCTGTCCATCGCCCCCCTGATGGGCGAGGCGATGAAGCGGATCAGCGAAGAGCGGTCCATCTCGGCGCTGTTTACGTAGGATTAAAAAACACTGCGGTATTCAGTTCAAACCGCAATGCGAATGGCTGGATGTTCTATGGGAAGCGCCTAGCGCTTCTCTTGCTTTTGTAAATGAGGGGTGTGCCCATAGCTCTGGATTATTTACTGAGATCGTAATGCCGCGTCTCCATTGCGAATGGCTGAGATAGGTTGGGAAATGCTTCTTTATCCCAATTGAAATCCAGTAATCTTCCTCGCGTTTCGGTGGGCTTTTGCCTGCTAAAAATATTGCGCCGCCCTCAATTTTAGGCCTGTAGCTTTCAAAATCGTTAAGGATGATTTTTTCAGGATTTCTAAGATTCCTATAATCTAATGCGCCGCTTATAAAAACCTGCCTGATTGTGTTGCCGCCAGCCAGATTAAATATGCCGGACACTCCTCCCAAGGCATCGCTGGGGTCTTCTTCCAGAAACATATGCTGCTGTTCGTTATCCAGAGTGTCGGCAATGTCCTGCCTTGCCAAGGTTTTCATCATGACTTCTATGGCAAGCGATTTTCCACAGTCAAAGCCACCGATGACGCCAACAATAGGCGGCTTTTTTGTGCTAAGCAGGAAGGATTCATCTATGCCTTCGGCAAGCGTACGAAAGACTTCAATAAAGCTTTCGCGTGTGGTTGTAAGAAGGGGCGCTGCATTGCTAAAAATTTCCATGAGGCAATATAAATCAGGATTTTTCATTATGTCAAATATGAAATGTCATTTTTCTTGATTTTTAACAGGTTACTCTTTACTCACTACCCTAATCAGAGCGGCACCCCTGGAGGCCGACTGTAACCTATTGAAAGAAAAGGAAACTAACCCATGACAAAGCACTATGCACTGTCAGCGGAACAACGGGAACGGGCCGGTAAAGGGGTTGCCCGTGCACTCCGCCGCGAAAACAAGATCCCCGCTGTCGTTTATGGCGATGCCAAAGACGCTGAATCCATTGAACTTCCGGTTAAGGAAGTGACGCTGGAATACCAAAAAGGCCATATGTTCACGAACCTGTGCGACCTGACGGTAGGCGGCAAGAAACAACTGGTTCTGGCCCGCGACGTTCAGGTTCACCCGGTTACCGACCGCGTCCTGCACGTGGACTTCATGCGCGTTACGCCGAAGACGACCATTACGGTCAGCGTACCGGTTCACTTCCAGAACGAAGAAAACTGCCCGGGCATCAAGAACAAGGGCTCCCTGACGGTTGTCCGTCACGAGCTGGAGCTGGTCTGCCTGGCCACGGAAATTCCGGAAGAAGTCGCAATCGACCTGACGCCGTACGATATTGGCGATGCCATCAAGATCAGCGATATCGCGCTGCCCAAAGGCACGAAGTCCGGCTATCAGCGCGATGTTTCCATCGCAACGATCTCCGCGCCGCGTCTGCTGCTCGAAGAAGAAGATGCGATCAACGCTGAAAAAGCCGCTGTCGAAGCAGAAAAAGCTGCTGAAGAAGCCGCAAAAGCAGCTGCAGCTGAAGCCGACAAGAAGTAACTTATTCAAAAGAGGCGGGAACATTGGTTATGTTTTTCCGCCTCTTTTCCATTTTTACCAAACCCCAGCAGGACGCCGCCCCCATGTGGATTTTGGTCGGTCTCGGCAATCCCGGCAAAGACTATTCCGATAACCGCCATAACATCGGATTCATGGTGATCGACGAGATCGCCAGCGAGTTCGGCATCGGGCCGTTCAAATCGAAATTCGAGGGCGAACTGGCCGAAGGACGCATCGAGGGCGAGAAGGTGGTTCTGGTCAAGCCGATGACGTATATGAACCTGTCCGGCCAGTGCGTGCAGAAGGTGGCAAGATTTTACAAGGTGACGCCGAACCGCATCGTGGCGTTCCATGATGAGCTGGACCTTGCGGCCGGTAAGATGCGCACGAAAAAGGGCGGCGGTGCGGCCGGCCACAATGGGCTTAAATCCATGGACCAGCATTTGAACAGCCAGGATTACTGGCGCGTGCGCCTCGGCATCGGCCATCCGGGCGACAAGGACCGCGTGACGGGCCATGTGCTGGGCGATTTCTCGAAAGAGGAGCAGAAATGGCTGCCTGACTGGACCCGTGCGCTGGCCAAGAACGTGCCGCTGTTGATCGGCGGTAAAAACGAAGATTACATGACAAAGGTGGCGGCGGATTTCCCCGCGCCGAAATGATAATTCAAACTGTCATCCTGAGGGCCTAGCCCGAAGGATCTCGTGTTCAAGAGATTCTTCGCTTCGCTCAGAATGACAACACATAGGGAGATTATAAAAATGGGTATCAATTGCGGAATTGTCGGTCTGCCGAACGTGGGCAAATCAACATTGTTCAATGCGATTACAAAGACGCAGGCGGCGCAGGCGGCAAATTACCCGTTCTGCACGATTGAGCC
>JBDHTU010000103.1:0-6029 GCA_039808805.1 Micavibrio sp. | reverse complement strand
CGATCGTCACGATCGAAGACGAAATGAAGCAATCCTATCTCGATTACGCGATGAGCGTGATCGTGAGCCGTGCGCTTCCCGACCTGCGCGACGGATTGAAACCGGTTCACCGCCGCATTTTTTACGCGATGCGCGAAGGCGGTTATGCGTCTGACAAGCCTTACCGCAAGTCTGCCCGTATCGTCGGGGATGTCATGGGTAAATACCACCCGCACGGCGACCAGGCGATTTATATGGCGCTGGTGCGCATGGCGCAGGATTTCTCGCTGCGCCTGCCGTTGATCGACGGGCAGGGGAACTTCGGTTCCATGGATGGCGATATGCCCGCCGCGATGCGTTACACCGAATCCCGCCTGAACAAGGCCGCGGACGCGCTGCTTGAAGACATCGAAAAAGAGACGGTCGATTTCCATCCCAACTACGACGAAAGCCTGACCGAGCCGGAAGTGCTCCCCGCACGCATCCCGAACCTGCTGGTCAACGGCGCAGGCGGTATCGCGGTGGGTATGGCCACGAACATCCCGCCGCACAATCTCGGCGAAGTCATCGACGGCTGCTTCGCCTACATCGACAACCCCGAAATATCGAACGAAGAACTGAACGCCATTATTCCGGGACCGGACTTTCCGACCGGCGGCCTTATCCTCGGCCGTAGCGGTATCCGCAGCGCATACCACACCGGCAACGGGTCTGTGATGATGCGCGCGAAAACATCGTTCGAGGATGTAGGCAAGGACCGCCAGGCGATCATTGTCGAGGAAATTCCCTACCAGGTGAACAAGGGTAACCTGCTGCAGCGCCTCGGCGAAGTAGCGCGGGAGAAAATCGTCGAGGATATCTCCGAGATTCGCGATGAATCAGACCGCGAGGGCGTACGCATCGTCATTGAATTGAAAAAGGGCGCGGTGGGAGATGTCGTTCTCAACCAGCTGTTCAAGGCGACATCCCTGCAAACCTCGTTCGGTTGCAACCTTGTGGCGCTGGACCATGGCCGTCCGCGCATCCTCGTCCTGAAAGATTTTATCCAGGCATTCGTAAAATTCCGCGAAGAAGTCATCACCCGCCGGACGATCTTCGATCTCGGCAAGGCGCGGGAACGCGCGCATATCTTGGCCGGCTTGGCCGTGGCCGTCGCCAATATCGATGAGATCATCGCCCTGATCCGCCATGCAAAAACGCCGCAGGACGCGAAAGAAGGGCTGCTTGCCAAGCGTTGGCCATCGCACGATGTCGCACCGTTGATCGCATTGATCGACGATCCGGAATATCTGGTGGCAGATGACGGCACCTACCAGATGTCCGAAGTACAGGCGAAGGCCATTCTCGATCTGCGCCTTCACCGCCTGACCGGTCTGGAGCGCGACAAGATCGGCGATGAACTGAAACAGATTACGGATGCGATCGCGGAATATCTTTCCATCCTCGCCTCTCGCGAGAAGCTGCTGGATGTTCTGCGCAACGAGTTGGTCGAGATCAAGACGAAGTTCAACACGCCGCGCCGCACGCAACTGGTAGAATCCGAATTCGAGATGGACATCGAAGAGTTGATCCAGCGTGAAGACATGGTCGTGACCATTTCCCACGGCGGATACGTCAAGCGCGTGCCGCTCGACACCTACCGCGCGCAGAAACGCGGCGGCAAAGGGCGCACGGGTACGGCATTGAAGGACGAGGATTTCGTTTCCGACATGTTCGTGGCAAGTACGCACACGCCGATCATCTTCTTCACCAGCCGCGGAATTGCGCACAAGATCAAGGTCTGGCAGTTGCCGCTGGCGTCGCCGCAATCGCGCGGCAAGGCGCTGGTCAATTTGATGCCGCTTCAGGAAGGTGAAAATGTTTCCGTCTACCTTCGCGTGCCGGAAAACGAAGAGGTGTGGGACAAGCTGGACGTGATGTTTGCAACCAGCCACGGTTCCGTCCGCCGCAACAAGCTGACCGATTTCCAGAGCATCCGTTCCAACGGCCTCATCGCCATGAAGCTGGAAGAGGGTGAAAAGCTGGTTTCGGTAAAAATTTGCACCGAAGACGAAGACATCATGCTGGCCACTGCCAAGGGCAAGGCGATCCGGTTCGCCGTGGACGATATCCGCGTGTTCGCGGGCCGTACCTCCACCGGCGTGCGCGGGATCAAACTGGCGGACGGGGACGAAGTGATTTCCATGTCCGTCCTCAAGCATATCGACGTTTCGCCGGAGGAGCGGGCGGCCTATCTGAAGGCTGCGAACAAGCTGCGCGGTGCGGACGAAGAGGGCATGGACGTGGAAGACGGTGATTCCGATATCGCCCTGTCAACGGAACGATTCAAGGAATTGCAGGAGAAAGAGCAGTTTGTTCTGACTGCAACCAATGGCGGGTTCGGCAAGCGCACGTCGGCCTATGAATATCGCCTGACGGGACGCGGCGGGCAGGGGATTACCAACATGTCGCTGACCAAGAAGAACGGCGGCGAGGTGGTGGCGACCTTCCCGGTAACGGATTCTCACCAGGTGATGCTGATCTCCAATATGGGACAGATGATCCGCATGCCGATCGGCGGCGTACGCTTTACGGGGCGTTCCGCACAGGGCGTGACGCTGTTCAAGGTCGCGGAAGGTGAAAGCGTTGTCTCTGTTGCGTGGCTGATCGACGACGAGGGTGACGAAGCGGAGGCTGAAATTCCTGCGGATGAACCGTCCATTGAAGAAGGTCCGGCTGAATAAGCGAGAGCATGGCTTTGCAGTACAAGACCCGGATCGATATCGGTTTTTTCGTCGCCGCCGTTCTGATCTGTTCGGTTCTGATTTCCGTGTATGCCAGTTTCCGGCAGATGAACCACCAGAAGGAACGGGTGGAGCATACGTACCAGGTTATCTCCGCGCTTCAGGACACCATCAGCAGCCTTATCGATATCCAGGGATCGGTGCGGGGCTATGTCATCACCGGCATGGAAGATTACCTGACGCCCTATTACCTGGCGTTGCCACGCGCGGAAAATTCCCTGAAGCGATTACGTGCCCTGATTACGGACAACCCGGGGCAGCTTGAACGCGAGGCGAGCCTGTCCGATCATGTCGGGCAGCGCCTGGGAATTGCAAAAAACGTGATCGAAATTTATCAGTCGAAGGGGCAGGGCGCAGCCTTTAACGAAATCCGCACCGGGACAGGGAAGCGCGAGATGGATGAAATCCGTGTGATCGTCGCGGACATGGTCGCAGAGGAAAAGAAGCTTCTGGAGCAGCGGCGCATTGCGGTAGAAGCGTTTTCAAACCTGACGATGTATGCGGGAATTGCGGGCGTTCTTGTCTGCCTTTTGATCCTCGGGACCGTGTACAGCGTGATTTACCGCGAGACGCATCAGAGGATAAAAACCGAAGAGTCCCTGCGTGACGCCGTACAGGAAATGGAGCGCCATAACGCCGAGACCAATCTTGTCAGCCGGATGGGCGATTATTTGCGCGGATGCCGGGAGCGGGACGAGGTCTATGACGTCATCGCGACAAGCCTTCCGAAACTTTTCCCCCAATCCTACGGCGAGATCGCAATTTTTAACGAGGCGCGCACTGCGCTGCTTCCGGCGTTGACATGGGGCAAAATTGCCGATGGCGTACAACTGCAATACGGGGCGGAAGATTGCTGGGCCTTGCGACAGGGCAAGGGGCATCTCGTTACCCCCGTCAACGGCGCGCCGGTGTGCAGCCATCTTCAATCCGTCAGCCGCGAGCATGTATCCTTTTGCCTTCCCATGCAGGCGCAGGGAGAGACGATCGGCCAGATATTCTTTGGCGCGCGGGCGGATGAGGCCGCGCATGTCGGCCCCCATGAAATGGCGACCATGCGCAGGATTACGGAACAGATTTCGCTCGCGCTGGCAAACCTCAACCTCCAGCAGGCGCTGAAAGAGCAGTCGATCAAAGACCCGCTGACCCAACTTTTCAATCGCCGCTACCTGGACGAGACGTTCCCGCGTGAAATTTCCCGTGCGGAGCGGGGGGCATCGCCGCTGGCTGTCTTGGTCATGGACTTAGATTTCTTCAAAAAGGTCAACGATACGTATGGCCATGACGGCGGTGATGCCGTGTTGACCGCGTTCGCCAAGTTACTGTCATCCAAAATTCGTAAAGAAGACATTGCCTGCCGCCTTGGGGGTGAGGAATTTGTCCTGATTCTGCCGTCGGCAACGCAGGAACTGGCGCTTGTGCGGGCCGGGGAGATTTGCGAGGCGACGCGCCGGATGGCGGTTTCCTTCCAAGGCTGGACGATACAGGTGACCGTATCCATCGGCGTGGCCATGTTCCCGGAACACGGCGATGTGCCCGAAACCCTGATCCAAAAAGCCGATGAAGCGCTTTATGAGGCAAAAGACAGCGGCCGTGACCGCGTGGTTCTTTATAAAGGCAGGGCATCCGCATGATTTTCATATCTAAAACCGTTCGGCCGGGCTTTATGCTTGGCGCACCGGACTTAATTGAGTAATACTGAAACCGCCATGAATGCCATGAAGCCGCGTATTGGAGTTTATCCCGGAACGTTTGACCCGATCACCAAGGGGCACCTTCATATTATCAAGCGTGCAAGCCGGCAGGTAGACCGCCTGATCGTTGGCGTTGCCGAAAATAGCCGTAAAAGTCCGCGTTTTTCCCTGGAAGAACGTATAGACATGGTCAAAACGGATTGTGAAAATCTGCCCGAAAAATACTGCGAGATCGAGGTCCGGTCTTTTGACAATTTGCTGGTGCAGTTCGCGCGCGACGTCAATGCGCATTGCATCTTCCGCGGGCTGCGCGCCGTGTCCGATTTCGATTACGAATTCCAGATGACGGGCATGAATGCGCGCCTTGCGCCCGATATTGAAACCGTATTCCTGATGGCGGCGGACAAGTGGCAATTCGTGTCCGCATCTTTCGTTAAAGAAATTCACCTGATGGGCGGCGACGTGTCTGAATTTGTGACGCCTGCGACCCTCAGCCGCTTGAACGCAGGTGGGTGAGCGCCATGGCGAAGCGAACAACCGCAAGGCCGCTTTGCTTTATACTGGCCCCGGCCTATCACGGTGCCGGCACGCTTGCCTGGCGCCTTGCGCACCATCAAGATATTTTCGCCCTCGGCACCAATAACCCGCTGCGCGATTTCAGCCAGACCTGCAGTTGCGGAGAAACGGTGGACCGCTGCCTTTTCTGGAGCGAGATTGCCGAGAAGATGGAGATCGACGACGATGCGCCGATTCGCACCTTCTTCCCGCAGGCGCCATATCTAGTGCCGCATGACCGGGCAAATTCGCTGCTCAGCGGGGTTCTGGCCGTGCTGAGTGAGATATCGTCTCATTGCTGGAAGTTATTCTATGAATCGGCCGAGCGATTTTACAGCACCCATGACAAGTTTTTATCGCTATGCGCGGGATGGACGCCGCACAAGTTGCTGATCGATGCAGAGAGGTCCAACCTCAAATTCATGGTCATGGCATCCATGGGATTTCCGATTAAATACGGGATTCACATCGTGCGCGACCCGCGCAGCTACGTCCATCAGTGGCGCAAATTCTATCCCCATGTCAGCGTGGAGCAGGCGACCATGGAATGGGTAGCGGCGCACAGGCGCATCAAGTGGCTCAAACGCCTACGCAGCGGGGCCCAGTTCAAGATCGTCCGGTATGAGGACTTGATGGAGAGCCCTCAAGAGACGTTGATTGAGGTTATAGAGTTTCTGGGATTCGGGACGGTCTGGCCGGAAGAACTGCATCTGGACCCGTATAAAAACCACCTGATCGGGCTGGGCCCGCAGGACACGGACGGCATGGCGCCGAAGGTCGAAAAATGGCGGGAATCCATGGATTTGGCGGACCAGAAGCGCGTTTTGAAGGCGGCCGGGGCACTTTTTTCAGAATTCGGTTATAAACCGTAAAACTTAACTTGACGTGCGCCCGCCAGATTCTTATGTTCCGAGGGCTTAAACGCCAATCGGCGATCGCGTAGCTCAGTCGGTAGAGCAACTGACTTTTAATCAGTAGGTCGTGGGTTCGAATCCCACCGCGATCACCAGCTTTCCCAAAA
>JBDHTU010000102.1:0-6034 GCA_039808805.1 Micavibrio sp. | reverse complement strand
TGGGAAATTGTCCGGATGTTATAAGGGCGGATATGCGTTATGTCAAGAAAAACATAAGCAATGGTTAAGAAAAAGGCCGGAAGAGCGCTCCCGGCCTTTTCGTCAACGATTTAACGTTATTGTTTCCGGCTGTTTTTCTTGCGAACCCAGATGTTCAGGCATTCCACGCCGAGCGAGAACGCCACCGCGAAATACAGGTATCCGCGCGGGATATGGTATTCAAAGCCGTCCGCGATCAACGCCATCCCCACCAGCAGCAGGAACGAAAGCGCCAGCATCTTGACCGTCGGGTGGCGGTTCACGAAATCGGAAATCGGTTTCGCCGCGAACAGCATCACGCCGATGGCGATGACCACCGCCGCGATCATGATGGAGCGTTCTTCCGCCATGCCGATGGCGGTGATGACGGAATCCAGCGAGAAGACGATGTCGAGAACCATGATCTGCGCCAGCACCGCGCCGAACGTGACTTTCTTCAACGCGTTCCGGTCTTCTTCCGTGCTCTCCACACTATGGTGGATTTCCATCGTTCCCTTGACCAGCAGGAACAGGCCCCCGCCGATCAGGATGATGTCGCGCCAGGAAATTTCCTGTTCGAACACGGTGAAAAGCGGTTCGGTCAGATGCGCGATCCAGAAGATCAGCGACAAAAGCAGGATACGCATAACGAGCGCCAGCATCAAACCGATGCTGCGTGCCTTGTTCTGCTGTTCCGGCGGCAGGCGTGAGGATACGATGGAGATAAAGATGATGTTGTCGATGCCGAGTACGATTTCGAGCACGGTCAGCGTTAGAAGACTGGCCCACGCTTCGGGGCTGGTAAGAAGTTCGATCATAATGAAGTCCTTAATGAGTAAGTCGCAACTGTTTGAGAATAACGAAAGAAGCGCATCAAGCGTTCATCGGCGGGCGCCAGAAATCCGGCGCGCTTGAGCGTGACGGCCCGTGGTCCGCGAACCGCGCGCATCTCTCGGTGGAACGATGATGCAGGTGGAAGGTTACGGTCTGCCCGGTATCTTCAGGCTCTGCCGCGGGCGGAGGCGTGTCATCGCTCCACACGAAATCGACGCCGCCATAATAGGAAGGCGCTGCGGACAGCGAGGGCATCAAAGCCATCAGCAGCAGCGTCAACAGAAGCATTTGCGAAAGCGCCCGCATATCGTCACACCGGCATCAGCGCGGCGGCAACGCGGCGGCCTTCGGCCATCAACACATTATAAGTGCGGCAGGCGGCGCCGGTATCCATCGCTTCGACGGTAAGCCCCCGCTCTTTCAGCGCGCCGCGCAACCTGGGCGGAAAGAACTCCCCGCGCGCGCCGGTGCCGAGCAGGACCACGTCTATCTCCGCCGCCATGGAAGATAGCTGCGCGAAATCTTCCGGCGTCAGGTCCGCGTAAGCATGCGTCTGCCATGAAAGCGTTTCGGTCGGCAGGACGATGATGGGATCTGCGTAGTTCACGCCGCTGACCCGAAACCCGCCAGCCCCATAAGACTGGATGATCTGGCGGCCTTCGGGAATAAGCGGCGTGACATCCATGGATGATTTACTGGATGACGCCGAGCGCCTTGAGCGTCGGTTCGTTCAGCCCACCCATCGGCAGGCCGTTCTCCCCCTGGAATTTCGCCAGCGCGTTCAGGAAATTCGCATCGATTTCCCCGGTTTGCGCCCCGGTGTAGCCACCTTTTGCGGCCAGAGCCGCTTGCGCGGCCGCGACAACGGAAGATGCCGGTGCGGCTTCAGCCGGTGTTGGAAGGGAGGCCGCAGCGGCGGCTGCCGGAGCGCTGCCCTGCGCGGCGGCGATGGCGTTCGGCGAAAACGGCGCGTTCGGATCCAGCGGATAGTTCATTCCCGCAGGTACGGCAGACGGGCCGGGCGTTGCGGAACTGCTGCTGTATACAGCGGTCGGCACCGCCGGGGTCGGCGCCGCAACCGGTGCTGGTGTCGGCGCCTGTGCCGGAACCGGCGATGCAGCAGGAGTTTCCGGAGCGGTTTCCGGAGCGGCCTCTGCCGGATAATCGGTCTGCTGCGGATACACAGGCGCAGCCGCAGGTGCCGCAGCGGTTTCAGCCGGCGGCGGCGTTACGGTCTGGTTGACCGGCTCCGTCGGCGCAATGGCGTCCAGCGGGCGGGTTTCGGATACGGGCGCGGTCGTCAGATCGGGCGGTGTTGCACCCGTGGTGGACGGTACAGGCGCATTCGCGGCCTGTTGCTGTTCCACCGCATGTTCCATCGCGGGGGACGTGTTCGGCAGCGGCTCAGCAGAGGCGACTTCGGGTGCGGGAACGGCCTGCCCCTGCTCTACCGTGGAAGAAAAATCCTGTCCCGCAACAGGCGCGGCTGGAGCCGCTGCGGCCTGCGCATTGGGAAGACCGTTGTTGCGAACGACGATGTCTTCTTTTTTGCCGATCTCACCGGGACCTTTTGTTCCCGAGCAAGCGGAGAGCGCAATCATCGCAGCCCCCATCAGAAACATGGATTTTGAAAAACGGGTCATGACGTCCTCCGGATATGTCTTGTAACGGGTTCAAACTTAATGGCTTTTCCGCCAAATGACAATATACGCTCAGGCAGCGGCGGGTTTTTGCTCCGCCGGCGGACGCAAGCCCATATAAAGCAGCAGAGAAGCGGCCACATATACGGACGAATACGTTCCTACAATAAAGCCGAACAGGAGCGCATCGACAAAGCCCTGAATCACCTCGCCACCGAAGATCCACAGCGCGACCAGCGCCAGAAGCGTCAGCATGCTGGTCATGATGGTGCGGGACAGGGTCTGGTTGATCGCCATGTTGCAGACATCGCGCAGCGGCATCTTGCGGTGCTTGCGCATGATTTCCCGGATACGGTCAAAGATAACGACCGTGTCGTTGATGGAAAATCCGGCGACCATGAGCACGGCCGCGAGCGTCGACAGGTCGAACGTCATGCCGGTGAACGCCATGAATCCGAGAACCGCCATGACGTCGTGAATGATGGAGATCAGCGCGGCAAGGCCGAACTGCCATTCGAACCGGAACCAGACATAGGCCATGATGCCGAGCAGCGCGAACACCACGGCATAAAATCCTTTTAACTTCAATTCTTCGCCGACCTGAGGACCGACGAATTCAACGCGGCGGTAATCACCATCGGCGTAGTCTGCGTCGATGACTCCGCGCACCTTGTTGATCGCAGCTTTCTGCACTTCGGGATCGTCCCCCTGCCCCGGAACGCGGATCAAAAGCGTATTGGCGTTGCCGAATTCCTGGAGCGATATTTCGCCAAGATCCAGATTGTTCAGATCTTCCCGGAGTTTCGCAACATCCGGCGTTTCTTTCACCGCCACTTCGATCAGCGTGCCGCCCGTGAAGTCGATGCCGTAATTCAGCCCCTTGGTCGCGACCAGAAAGATGGAGCCGAAGATCATCACCGCGGTCACGAAGAATGCGACGTACCGCTGGCCGATAAAATCAAACCGCGTGTCGACGGGAACGATATGAATGCCTTTCCACATAATCTTTATCCTTTTATATCGGCAGGTCTGTGGGACGTCGGCGGCCGATCCACCACACGACCATCAGGCGGACGACGGAAATCGCCGTGAAGAACGACGCGACGACACCGATGGCCGTTGTCACGGCAAAGCCCTTGATCGGCCCCGTACCGAACGAGAAGAGAATGAGCGAAGCGAACAGCGCCGTGAGGTTGGAGTCCGTTACCGTGCCGAACGCGATGCGGAACCCGTTGTCGATGGCGGAGATCGGTGTGCGGCCTTCACGCAGTTCTTCACGGATACGTTCGAAAATCAGCACGTTCGCATCGACCGACATACAGACCGTCAGCACGAGACCCGCGATACCCGGCATGGTCAACGTTGCCTGCATGACCGACAGGATGGCGAAACAGATGGCAAGGTTGATCAGCATGCCGATACAGGCAAACACGCCGAACAGCGCATAGCCGCCGATCATAAGAACAAAAACCAGCGCGAGGCCGAGCAGTGCCGCTTCTTTCCCTGCCTTGATCGAATCCGCGCCCAGAGACGGACCGACGGTACGCTCTTCCACGATATTCAGCGGCGCGGGCAGCGCACCGGCGCGCAGGAGGATCGCAAGGTCGTTCGCTTCTTTCAACGTGAATGACCCGGAAATCTGGCCCGACCCGCCGCAGATCGGCTCACGGAACACGGGGGCGCTGATAATCTCATTGTCGAGGACGATGGCGAACAGCTTGTTCACATTCGCGCGGGAGATTTCGCAGAACTTCTTCGTGCCGATCGGGTTGAAACGGAAAGACACGGCGGGCTGGCCGTTCTGGTCCTGCGCATAGGAGGCCGCGACCAGCATATCGCCGGTCAGGGCCGGGCGGCGTTCGATCGCCAGCGTCTGGCCCGGCGCTTCGGTCATAGGGAGGATCAGGTCACCGCCCGTGGAACGAACCGAAGACGACGCCACGTTCATATTCACAAGGTGGAAAGACAGCTTTGCCGTACGGCCGAGCAATTGCTTGACCCGGTCCGGATCGTCAAGGCCGGGAAGCTGCACCACGATGCGGTCATCCCCCTGGCGGTTGATGATGGGTTCGTTCGTTCCGGTTTCATCGATACGGCGGCGGACGATTTCCAGCGACTGGTTGATGATTTCATCTTTGACGGTCTTGATCGCCATCTCATTATAGCGAGCCTCGACATTGTCGCCGTTCACCGTGACGGTCATCGTATTGTCGAGCGCGTTGATCGCCTTGCGCACGGCATCCGCATCTTTGGTATCGCGCAACGTGACGCGCACGCCGCCTTCGGGAATAACGGCAAGGCGCTTGTAGCCGACCTTCTTTTCACGAAGGGCCGGGCGCAGGCTGCCCAGGACGTCTTCAGACCGCTGTTTCGTGACAGACCCCAGATCCACCTGCAACAGAATGTGCGATCCGCCTTGGAGATCGAGGCCCAGATTCACCGTCTTATGAGGGAGCCAGGACGGCAACGCGCCGAGAATATCAGCCTGCTTGTCCTTGGGCACCAAATTCGGCGCGCCGTACAGCACGGCGAGCAAGACCGCGCCGATAATGAGAACGCGTTTCCAGAGAGGAATCTGAACCATCGGTAACCCTTATTTTTTGGCCGGGCTTGCGGTTTTATCCGCCTTTGCCTGGATCATGGAACGCAGGGACGTCACTTTCATGCCGCCGCCCAGATCGACGATGACTTCGTCCTTATCCACGATCTTGTCGAGCGTGCCGATCAGGCCGCCCGCGGTGACGACCTTGTCGCCGGGCTTCAGCGCGTCGATCATTTCCTTGTGTTCCTTGAAGCGTTTCTGTTGCGGGCGGATCAGAAGGAAATAGAACATGACGACCAGCAGGACGATCATGCCCACATTCTGGAGCAGGATGCTGCCCGTGCTCGGCGGCGGCGGCAAGGCACCATCGGCGGCCGGAACGGCGGTTTCGGCCGTCGTGACCGGGGTCAGTTCATCCTGTGCAAACGCTTGAGATATCAGCATGTTCTTCATGCTCCTTCTTTCTATAACTGTGGAATTTGAATATGGAGGGACTATAACCGCCCAAAAACCAAAGTCCAGCGCGAAGTATGGACGATCAACAGGGGAAAAAGCCGGAAAAAGATTAGAGATAACTGGTAGGATTGACCGCCTGCGTGCCCTTGCGGACCTCGAAATGGAGCTGGGGCGAATCCACCTGCCCGCTCGCCCCGACGGTGCCGATCGACTGTCCGGCTTTTACCACATCGCCTTTTTTTACCAGCGTCTTGTCCATATGGGCATAGGCCGTCATCCACCGGTCCCGGTGGCGGATCAGGACAAGATTGCCATAGCCGGACATGCCGGACCCTGTATAGGCGACGACTCCGTTGTCCGCGGCGCGCACCGCCGTGCCCTTTGGCGCCTTTATGTTGATTCCGTCATTGTGAAGCCCGTCGTCTTTCGGCCCGAAGCCGGAGATGATCTTACCGTCCACGGGGCGCATGAATTTTCCATTCCCCATGCGCGGCGGGACTTTCGGCGCGACCGACGGCGGCAGCGAGGCGGTCTGGACTTTTGC
>JBDHTU010000101.1:0-6049 GCA_039808805.1 Micavibrio sp. | reverse complement strand
GCAAAGTATGCCTGAGCTGATTGAGATATCGGACTATACAAATTCAGTATCCAAAAAAATCCTGGATTGCTCCTTTTTCGTTCATACTCAACTCGGCCCAGGCTTACTTGAAAGCGTATATGAAACAAGCGTCCATCATTGCCTTTTGAAAGAAGGACTAAAGGTCGAGCGGCAAATATCCTTTGAAATCAAGATGGGCGACCTAATTATACCATCGGGTTTGAAAATAGATCTGCTCGTTGAGAATTCTGTTATTGTCGAGCTTAAGGCTATTGAAAAGCTGGCTCCTGTGCATGAGGCTCAGCTTCATACTTATCTTAAGTTAACGGGCATGCCTTTGGGCCTGCTTATAAATTTTAACACCAGATCGTTAAAGGATGGCATCAAACGTATCGCTATGACAAAGTCGCAAAAAAACTTTGCGTGACTTTGCGCCCTTTGCGTTTACCCCAAAAAAAGGAAGATCACCATGTCCAAGCTGAAACCCGGCGTTGTCTGGGGCGATGATTACCAAACGCTGCTCAAAGCCTGCAAAGAAGGCCAGTACGCCCTGCCCGCGGTCAACGTAATCGGCACGAACACGGTCAACGCCGTTCTGGAATCCGCAGCCAAGAATAAATCGGATGTCATCATCCAGCTTTCCAACGGCGGCGCGGAATTTTACGCCGGAAAAGGCATGGCCGACCCGTTCAAGGCAAAAGTCATCGGCGCGATTTCCGCCGCGTACCATGTCCACAAGGTCGCCGAATATTACGGCATCGCGGTCATCCTGCACACCGACCATGCGAACAAGAAACTGATCCCGTGGGTCGATGCGATGATCGATTACAGTGAAGACCACTTCAAGAAACACGGCTACCCGCTCTTCTCTTCCCACATGGTGGACCTCTCGGAAGAGCCGATCGAGGAGAATCTGCATGAGTGCGCGCGCATCCTCAAACGCCTTGCCCCGCTGGGTATGAGCATCGAAATTGAGCTGGGCGTGACAGGCGGCGAAGAAGACGGCGTCGGTTCCGACGATGTCGACAACGCCAAGCTGTACACCCAGCCGGAAGACGTCCTGCTGGCCTATGAAACGCTGGCGCCGATCGGCCATTTCTCCACCGCGGCCTCGTTCGGCAACGTGCACGGCGTCTATTCGCCCGGCAACGTCAAGCTGCGCCCGGACATCCTGAAGAACTCTCAGGAATTGGTCGCCAGGGTCAAAGGTCTTGACAAGAACCCGCTGGACCTCGTCTTCCACGGCGGTTCGGGCTCCGAAAAAGACAAGATCACGGAATCTCTCGGTTATGGCGTGTTCAAGATGAACATCGACACGGACACGCAGTTCGCGTTCGCGGAATCCGTCGGCAAATATGTCTGGAACAACGAGCGCGCATTCGCCTACCAGATCGACCCCGAAGATGGAAAACCGTACAAGAAACAGTACGACCCGCGCGTCTGGCTGCGCGAAGGCGAAAAAGGCCTCGTCAAGCGTATGGATGAGGCGTTTGCCGACCTCCGCTCCGCCGGGAAATCCTTGGCGGCGTAAGGATCCTGTTTTATACTTTCCTCTGTCATGCCCGCCCCGCGCGGGCATCCGGATCCCCGCATGAAGCGGGGATGACATAGGAGAGAAATATGGAACCGTTTGTTATCGTCATCGCTATTCTGGCCATTGTCATCGTGGCCAAGGGCGTCAAGGCCGTACCGCAGGGAACGGAATACACAATCGAGCGTTTCGGGCGGTACACCCGCACGCTTCACCCCGGCCTGAATTTCATCGTGCCGATCGTCGATTCGGTCGGCGCAAAAATCAACATGATGGAAACGGTTCTCGACGTCCCTTCCCAGGAAGTCATCACGAAAGACAACGCGCTCGTGAAAGTGGACGGCGTCGTATTTTACCAAGTGCTGGATTCCGCCAAGGCCGCCTATGAAGTGCGCCATCTTGAGAACGCCATTCTTAATTTGAGCACGACCAACCTGCGGACCGTTATGGGCTCCATGACGCTCGATGAATTGCTGTCAGAGCGCGACCAGATCAACGCCCGCCTTTTGACGATCATCGACGACGCGACCGCGCCCTGGGGCATCAAGGTCACGCGCGTTGAGATCAAGGATATCTCCCCGCCCCGCGACCTCGTCGATTCCATGGCCCGCCAGATGAAGGCGGAACGGGACAAGCGCGCGACAATCCTTGAAGCGCAAGGATCACGGGAAGCCGCCATCCTGCGCGCGGAAGGCGAAAAACAAGCGGTAATGCTGGAAGCCGAAGGACGCAAGGAAGCGGCATTCCGCGATGCCGAAGCGCGGGAGCGGTCTGCCGAGGCCGAAGCGCGCGCGACAGAAATGGTGTCTCACGCAATCAATACCGGAAACGTGCAGGCGATCAATTATTTCGTCGCGCAGAAATACGTAGATTCCCTGAAAGAGTTTGCGAAGTCTCCGAACCAGAAAACCATCTTCATGCCGCTGGAAACCACCGGCGTGATGGGATCTATCGCGGGAATTACCGACTTGGTGCAGGATATAACGGCCCGTAAAAAATAATGTCATGCCCGCTTTATGCGGGCATCCGGATCCCCGCACGAGGCGGGGATGACAAAGTGCTGGCGCTGCCAGGATGCAAGGAGATAAAAGCATGGCATATCTGGAAATGATGGAATTCTGGCACTGGCTGGTCTTCGGGCTTTTGCTGCTGGTTGCGGAAATCTTTGTCGCCGGGGCGATCCTGATCTGGTTTGGCGTTGCGGCCCTTCTTGTCGGCGTTCTAGCTTTTGCCGTTCCTGCGTTGATGTGGATGCCATCGCTCGTCTTGTGGGCGGCACTTTCACTCGTGCTGGTTTTCGGCTGGCAACAATACCGCAAGAAAAATCCGGCGAAGATTGCCGCCCCTGCGATGAACCGCCGCGGCGAACAATATGTCGGCCGCCATTTCACGCTGTCCCACGATATCGTCAACGGCGTGGGCGAATTGCATGTCGACGACACGCGCTGGAAAATCGTGTCTCACCACGACTTGCCCGCAGGCAGCAAGGTGAAAGTCATCGCCGTCGAGGGAACGTCGCTGCGGGTTGAGGAATTTATTTCCTGATGTTCAAAACGCGCAGAGGGCTTCTGGCGATTATCCTGCTGGCGCTGCTGTGGTCGGGAAGCTGGCACCTGTCTGACCTTATTCCGTCCAAACCTGCGGCGGATATTGAATTGTCAGACAAGGCCCGCGCTCATATCCTCGATGGCGATGCGCGCGGCGGCGGGCACCGTCACGGAACGGGAAAGCCCTGCAAATCCGAATTCCCGGTGGACTGGAACGACCAGAAGATCGTCGAACAGACAATGCGCATCGCCGCCAATGACAATCTCAACTGGCGCCGTGAAAAGAACGGGTATTACGTTTCAGAGGAAATGATCGACGGCGTGAATGTCCGCGTTGTGATAGACCGGGAGCGGGACGATGTGGTGACGGCCTATCCCCTCAACACCGGGCGCAACCCCTGCCCGGCCCGCACCCCGGCGAATGACAATTACAACAACTGATCCCTAATCATTGCATTTGAAGAGCGCGACGGCGGCGGTGCCATCCTGAACCATATCCAGTTCCTCAGCGGCGGCCTTGCTCACATCGATCACGCGTTCCTTGCTGAACGCGCCGCGGTCATTGACGCGGACGAACACGCTGCGCCGGTTGCGCATATTGGTGACTTTCAGGATGGTGCCGAACGGCAGCGACGGATGTGCGGCAGACAGGCCCGCAGGATCGAAGACTTCCTCGCTCTTGGTCAGCGCGCCTTCGAAGCCGGGCCCGTACCAGCTGGCCACCCCGCGGCCCACTTCCTCACTGCACGCATATGACGCGGCCTTGGCAGGCGCGGCAAGAACCAGGAAAGCTGCGACAAACATGGCGGATCTGGCAAACATGCCAAAATCTTAGCGCCCTGTGCGGCGCATGGCAAATTCGAAGAACATAATATTCGAAGAGATCAGGAAAAGTGCGGAACGGCAGAGGCGACGCCTTTGACGCCGCCGGCATCGAACTGGTCGGCGTTCATCATAATGGTTTTACCGTAATCCGTTACCACACGCATCCAGACGGCCATGGGAGCCGCAACGGCGGCAACCTGTTTGGAGGCCATCATCTTGCGGCGGGACAGGCGGACGATGGCGTCTTCATCGACATCGCTGAACTGGAAGCGGCCTTTGAATTTGTTGCCGCGGGTGTCACGGCTGCCGCGGCGCGTGCCCTTGGATTTACGCCCGGCCATGCGCAACGCCGCACCGGCGAAAGCCAGGGCAAACGAGGAAGAGCGTCTATTTTTGCGGGTCGTGTTCATGCCTCCTTTATGGGCCCGAAAACAGGCAGGGATTTGATCAGAATATCCCCAAGACATGATAATACTGTGGCAATTATGGCAGCGCGGCAAATCAGCTGCAGCGGTAGAGGATCACCGGCTGTGTGTTCGGCATGCCAAGTTTTCTGGCGGCGCCCTGGCTGAGGTCGATAATGCGGCCGTGCACGAAAGGCCCGCGGTCGTTGATCCGGACGACGATACCGTTGGGATCGGCATTGGGCTTGTCCAATACCACCTTTACGCGCGTGCCGAACGGCAGCGACGGGTGTGCCGCCGTCATATCCGAAGGCACGAACTTTTCCCCGCTGGCGGTCGGGTTGAAAATATAATGGCCGTTCCTTTTACCGATGGCCATTTCATTGCCGTACCACGACGCCATGCCGCGTTTCAGGAACAGGCATCCGGCCTCCGGCGGCAGCGGTTCGGGCCGTTCGACCACAGGCGTGGCGCAAGCCGCAAGGGTCAGCGTGGCCAGAACGGCCATCAGGGTCAGGGTTTTCCGCACCATAATATTTCCTCTATCCTGCCGGCGCCGGTGGCCAGCATCACAAGACGGTCCATGCCGAGCGCAATGCCCCCGCTTTCGGGAAGGCCATATGCCAGCGCCTCAATAAACTCTTCATCCAGGGGATAACGCTCTCCATACAGGCGTTCCTTGATATCCATTTCGATATGATAACGTCGCCGCTGTTCTTCGGCGTCCGTCAGTTCGCTGAAGGCGTTTGCAAGCTCTATGCCGCAGACATACAGCTCAAACCGTTCGGCAAAGCGCGGATCGTCCGCTTTGGGCCGGGACAGGGACGCCATGGCGATGGGATAATCCATCAGGAAGGTCGGGCGCATCATGCCCAGTTGCGGTTCGATTTTCGCGTCCATCACGCGGAAGAACAGGTCGTCCCATTGGTCGTCATCCGCCGCCCGGATGCCGATCCCGCGCACCTTCGCGCGCAGACCGTCAACATCGTCCAGATAGTCTGCAATATCGAATCCGGCATAACGGACAAAGGCTTCGCGTACGGTCAGCCGTTCAAACGCATCGAACGGGTCCGCGCCGTACTGTTTGTAAATATATTTTTTGATCCCTGCTTTGTAGGCAATGTGCCGCAGCAGCCCTTCGCAGTCATCCATGATGGCGTGGTAATCCGCGCCAGTGCGGTACCATTCGATCATCGTAAATTCGGCGCTGTGGCGCGCGCTGTCTTCGGCGTTCCGGAAAACGTGGCAGATCTGGTAGATTTTCTCCATTCCCGCCACCATCAGCTTTTTCATCGCGAATTCGGGACTGGTGTGGAGGTGGAGGGTCCGCGCCACATTCCCGTCGACTCCCCGCAGGTCGGTGGCGAAAGCGCGGATATGGGCGTCGATCACGGGGCAGGTCTGGAGGATCGGGGTTTCGACTTCCATAAAGCCCTGCCCGTCGAAAAAAGCCCGTGTTTCCCGCAAGATAGCGGCCCGCGCTTCCAGATAAGGCCGCTGGGCCTTAAAGTTTTCCGGCTGCCACCACATTTGCTTGCAATTTCCTTTTAAATCCCATAGAACAGGCCGGAATTTATACAAAGGACGACTGAAATGAAAGCCGATATTCACCCGGATTACCATGACATCACGATCATCCAGACGGATGGCACGGAATACGTAACCCGTTCCTGCATGGGCAAGCCCGGCGAAAAGATGCGCCTGGACGTTGACCCCCTGTCCCACCCGGCATGGCAAGGCGG
>JBDHTU010000100.1:0-6088 GCA_039808805.1 Micavibrio sp. | reverse complement strand
ATGATAAATCCTTCTTCGCCGGATTTCAGCGCATCGACTTCCTTGCCGTCCTTAATGATGGCGAGGATTTTTCCTTCGGCGGACATTTTGGAATAGCCGAGAAATTCCGTTGCGCCAAATTTATCGAACAATTCGAACCAGAGTTTCGACGTGCCGGAATCGCCCGACCCGGCCCAGCTTTTCCGCGCGGTTTCTTTTTGTTTTTCCATCGCGGCCTCAAACGCCGGCATATCGACTTCGAGGTCCTTGGCGCGGAGAGCGTCAGCGGTGAGATCAACCGGGAAGCCATACGTGTCATAGAGTTTGAAGGCGACGTCGCCGGACAGTTTCTGCCCCTGTGCCAGCGAGGATGTTTCATCGTCGAGCATCTTCAGGCCGCGATCCAGCGTTTTCTTGAAACGCGTTTCCTCGTTCTTGAGCGTTTCGACGATCAGGCCCTCGGCGCGTTTCAATTCCGGATAAGCTTCGCCCATCATAGATTGCAATGTCGGGAAGAGCTTGTACATCAGCGGCTCCTGCGCGCCGAGAAGATGCGCGTGGCGCATGCCGCGGCGCATGATGCGGCGGAGAACGTAACCGCGGCCTTCGTTCGAGGGCATCACGCCGTCAGCAAGCAGGAAGGAGGCGCAGCGCAGATGGTCCGCAATGACGCGGTGCGAAGGCGCCTGAGGCCCGTCAGGCGACACGCCCGTCAGCTCGGCGGAATGTTCGATGATCGAGCGCAGCAGGTCGATATCGAAAATCGTATCGACGCCCTGAAGGATCGTCGCCATGCGCTCCAATCCCATGCCGGTGTCGATAGACGGTTTGGGCAAAGGCTTGCGAATGTAGCCGCCGTTGCCGTCCGGTTCCTGTTCGAACTGCATGAAAACGAGGTTCCAGAATTCGAGGAAGCGGTCGCCGTCTTCGTCCGGTGATCCGGGCGGGCCACCCCAGATATGGTCTCCGCGATCGATAAAGATTTCCGAGCACGGGCCGCACGGGCCCGTGTCGCCCATCATCCAGAAATTGTCGTTGGTCGGGATGCGGATAATTTTGGAATCGTGGAATCCGGCGACCTTCTTCCAGATGCCCGCCGCTTCTTCATCGGAGGTGTGGACGGTGACGACAAGCTTGTCCTTATCCATGCCGAAGTTTTTCGTGACGAGTTCCCAGGCAAAGGCGATGGCGTCTTCCTTGAAATAATCGCCGAAGGAAAAGTTGCCGAGCATTTCGAAGAACGTTGCATGGCGCGCCGTGTACCCGACATTGTCGAGATCGTTGTGCTTGCCGCCTGCCCGCACCGATTTCTGCGCCGTGGTGGCGCGGGTGTAGGGCCGTTTTTCGACGCCGGTAAAAACATTCTTGAACTGCACCATGCCGGAGTTGGCGAACATCAGCGTCGGGTCGTTCTGCGGGACGAGCGGGCTGGAGGCGACATGTTCGTGGCCCTTGCCGACGAAGAATTTCAAAAATTCGTTCCGGATGTCGTTTACCGTTCTCATCACACGCCCCATAGGCTATAAGTTTTTGTAAGATCAACATTAATCCCCAAAAAAGGGCCGCTATGCAAGAGCTATTGTCGTTCGCAAACCACCTGGCAGACGAATCCGGAAAAGTGATAACCCGTTATTTCCGCACGGAATTCGCGATCGAAAGCAAGGACGATGCCTCCCCCGTCACCATCGCCGACCGCACGGTGGAAGCGGAACTCCGCAAGATCATCGAAGCGGAGCGTCCCGACGACGGCATCCTCGGCGAGGAATACGGCCCCAAGGAAAGCAAAAACGGGTTTACCTGGGTTCTGGACCCCATCGACGGGACGAAATCCTTCACCATCGGCAGGCCATCCTTCGGCACGCTGATCGCGCTGTGTCATGGCGATTTGCCGGTTCTCGGCGTGATCGACCAGCCGATCCTGAAAGAACGCTGGGTCGGCGATATGGAGCGCACGACGTTCAACGGAAAATCCGTCGTCACAAGCACCTGCGGCGATTTGAAAAAGGCGCGCTTCGCCAGCACATCGCCCGCACAATTGGCGGAAATGCACGGTGAACACCCGCTGTGGAAAAAGCTTTACAACGAATGCAATTACGTCGTCTGGGGCGGCGATTGTTATTCCTACGGGCTGCTGGCGAACGGCTGGCTGGACGGCGTGGTGGAACAATTCCTTGCGCCGTATGATTATCTCGCCCTTGTCCCTGTCGTCCTTGGCGCAGGCGGATGGATGGGCGACTGGGAAGGAAACCCCCTCACCCTGAAATCAGACGGGCGCACGCTGGCGCTGGGCGATCCCTCCCTGAAATCTTCGTTTATCGACCTGTTGAAAGGATAAGCCATGAAGCGCATTTTGTCTCTTGTGTCTGTTCTGGCGCTGGGCGGATGCCAAACTGACGGCTGGCAGGATACGGCGCAGACGCTGCTGAATTCCCCGGGCCTGTCCGCCGCGTCCGCAAACGCAGGCAGTCTGAGCGTGGCGCAGATCACGGCGGGTTTGAAAGAGGCGCTGAATATCGGGTCGAACAACGTCGTCTCGCAGCTTTCTAAAAAAGGCGGGTTCAATCTCGACCCGAAAATCCGCATCCCCCTGCCAGAGACGCTGCAAAAGGTCGACAGCGCGTTGAAGCCTATCGGCATGTCGTACCTGACCGAAGATTTGCAAAACCGCATGAACGGCGCAGCGGAAGCAGCCACGGCGGAGGCATTGCCCCTGTTCGTATCCGCCATCCAGAAAATGACGATCGACGATGCGCGGTCTATTCTTTCCGGCCGGCAGGACGCCGCCACGCAGTATCTGCGCAAGACGATGGGCGCCGAACTTTCGCAGAAAATCCAGCCGATCGTCGCGAGCGCCTTGACACAGGCGGGCGCGGTCAAGGCCTATGACAATGTTGTGGGGCAATATGAAAAGATGCCGTTTATGCCGGACGTCAAAGCCAACATGAACGATTTCGTCACGCAAAAAGCGATGGACGGGATTTTCTATTACGTGGCGCGCGAGGAAGCCGCCATCCGCGAAAACCCCGCCAGGCGTACGACGGACTTGCTCCGCACCGTGTTCGGCAACGCCGACTAAAAAACGGCAGGAAATCCCGGCGCCGATCAACCGCGAATCGAGAATTTAATCAGCCGCAGCGAATTTGACCGCGCCCTTGTCGTAGGCGGCGTAACGCGCCCATTTGCCTTCGGCCAGCGCGTAGAGAGATTCGTTCGGTTGATCGAAGCGCATGCGGTAAATCCAGTAATTGGACAGCACGCGTTCGACATAGGCGCGCGTTTCCGCGTAGGGAATGGATTCGATAAACAGCAAAGGATCATCGATATCCGCGCGCTCTGCCTTCCATTTCGCCAGCTTGCCGGGGCCGGCATTGTAGGCGATGGCCAGCGAAAGCAGGTCCTGGCCGACCAGCGGGCTGTTCAGCAGTTCTTCGACATAGTCCTGACCGAGGTCGAGACTGACCTCGGGCGATTTCAAAAGAGAGCGGCCGCCATAGTCCCGGAACATATCGACGCCCGCGACATGATAGGCGGTGTTCGGCATCAGTTGCATCAGGCCGGTCGCACCGCTGGATTTGTTTTCGGCGGCGGCGTTAAAGCGCGATTCCTGGCGCACGATGGCGTGGATCAACGCACGGTCGATACGGAAACCCTTGTTCGGGCTCCACGGCATGGACGGATACAGCGCGGCATCGTAGGTATCCCCCACCGCATGGGCGAGTTTCAACGTCAGCGACGGCAGGCCGCGATCATAGGCATAGGCCAGCAGCGCCTTTTTGCGCTGGGCATCGCCGCTGATATACAGGCTGCGGATTTCCGCCTCGGCCAGCGTAACCTCACCCGCCGCAAGCAGTTTCTCAGCACGTTTCCCGGCAGCCGTGGCCAGAATAGCACGTTCATCGCCGCCCGAAAGGCGCGGCGCGTCCCATTTCAGATCAGCCTCACCGCCCAGCGCGGCAAGCGCCAGAAGGCCGTAGAAGCTGCGCGGATATTCCGCCGCTTTCTCCAGCCATTTGCGGGCACGGCGGTCATGCCCTTCCTGCGCATGGGCGCGGGCCGTCCAGTAAGACGCGGCGGCCACCATCCAGCCGGAGGCATAGGGCGATTCAGCGGCCGTTGCGAAAGAACGGATCGCCTCATTGTAATTGTTCTGGCGCCAGAGGGTCAGGCCGTGAATCCAGCCGGCCATCGGCGCGTGACCGCGGCTGCCTTGCAAGGCTTGCGCGGCCAGGCGTTGCGCATCCTCAAGTTTACCGGCGTAAAAATAGCCGGCAGCGATCATGGCGCGGACGCGGTCTTTTTCAATGTCATCCAGATAGGCGGAGGCCGGACTCTGGTTCAGCAGGGCCAGCGCGGCGGACGGCTCATACTGCTGAACATGGCGGCGAACCATGTTGATCATTTGCATGGCCTGCGCATTCTGGGAATCGGCGCGTTTCAATTTCGGCTCATAATGACGGGCGGCCATGCCCGGCTCGCCTTTTTCTTCGATCGACGGGGCGGTGTAAGACGCCTTGATGATTTCGCCGTGACCCTGCGGGCGGCGGACGGCGGCGAGGCGCGCGATCCGGTCCGCCTGCGGATGATCGGCATAAAGGGCAAGCCAGGCATTCAGCTCTTCAAAGCCGGCTTTATAATCCGCGTGAAGGTACCGCTGGGCCAGAACGTGGCCCATCAACGAACGATCCTTGAGATGTTTGACCAGCGTATCCGCGGCTGCCAGGGAGCCTGCGGCCTGAAGCCGGAAGATGTCACGGTACATATCCATCTGGGGACCGGCTTCCCGCGATTGAAAGGATGCGGACTCTGCGCCGGCCGTTTTCGCAGCGCGCGTGTATGAAGCTGTGGAAAATTCTCCCGTGAGGATGAGCGCCGCCAGATCCGGTTTACGCGGCGGCAGAGGAAGAGAAGATCCACTGGGCCCGACCAGAGAGGAGACCATGACGACTACGGCGATAAGCCCTGCCCTTGTGAGGCGATTGAAGCGACCGTATTTTGCCAGGAGTGCGGGTTTTGTTGAAAGGATATGCAGGCCCGCGGCGGCACATCCCGTTAATCGATACATTTATTAACTCTATGTTCAGATTTCGGGGCTAACCTAAGCCGCTTTTTCGCACCGCGTCAACCCAAACAGGCAAATCTGTTTTATATCAATGCCTTAAATGCGTTTTTTGGGGTGCAGCATCATCCCTGCCCAGCCATCCGGGCGGGTATGAACGTCAGGATATGAAATTTTGTTCCAAACGTTCGCGAAGCATGAGCATGTCCGCCCACACCAATTTCTTCTGTGACGGCGTGCGCAGGAGGTACGCCGGATGGTAGGTGGCAATGGCTGGTATCGCGGAAGCATGATCGGAAATACCGTCCGTGATTGGCCTGTAATCGTGAAATTTTCCGCGCAGGCGGGAAATCGCTTCACCCGAGCCGAGCAGACCTTTCGCCGACACGCCGCCGCACAGAATGAGCACCTGCGGTTTGACCAGCGCGATGTGTCGTTCGATGAACGGCAGGGAGATATCGACCTCCGCAGGACTCGGCGTCCGGTTCCCGGGCGGACGCCAGTTCAGGATGTTGGAGATATACACCGCTTTTTGCGGATCGTCCGCCGCCCGCGACAGGCCGATGGCGGCGAAAATCCGGTCCAGAAGCTGCCCGCTGACGCCTACGAAGGGTTTTCCTTGGCGGTCTTCGTCCGCGCCGGGCGCTTCCCCCACCAGCATGACGCGGGCGGCGGGATTACCGTCTGAAAACACCATGTTCGTCGCTGTCTTGCGGACCGAAAGACCGTCGAATCGGGCGATCGCAGCACGCAACTCCTCTAACGAAGCGCAGGATTTGGCCAGTCTTGCAGCCTCTACCCGCGCCTGCGCGGTGCCGAGCAGATCGCCCGCGCTTTCGACATTTTCAGCACGAACCGATGGAGCGGAGCGAGGAAGATCGACAGGCGCCAGAGAATTTTCGACCAGCGACAATGAAGCCGCCGCGGTGCGATCCACCGGCGTGTCCTGAATAGCCTCATCCGCCCCGGCCATTACATGCCATTCGAGAGCGGCGATCAGCGGATTTTTTGAGCGTGCGGTCATTGGCCCCGGACGGTTGAAATGATACCTTA
>JBDHTU010000099.1:0-6103 GCA_039808805.1 Micavibrio sp. | reverse complement strand
TCCGGTAAAATCCGCTGTGGCGCAGGACACGGCGGGTTTTTTCTCGGCGGCGTATTTAAAGGAATTGTGCGCGAGCGACCGGCGCGGAAAAGAGATCGTCAGGAACGGGCACACGGCGTGCCAGTCCTACATCTCCGGCATCATCGATTATCACAAGTTGATGAAATCGCTCGGCACCGCGCCGACGATCGATTTCTGCGTGCCGAACACCGTGCCAATGGGGCGGTTGCAAAATCTTGTTTTCGTCTACCTGTCCGAAAACGCGCAGCACAGCGAATTCATGGCGTCGCCCGCCGTGACGCTGGCGCTGTATGAATATTATCCCTGTAAAGCGCCGCAGCCGGCACGCCGCAAACACAAGCGTTAGGCAAACGCGAAGTTGAGCAGCACGCCGAGCAGGATGACCTGCGGCAGCGTCACCAGCGGCAGGAACAGCGCGATCTTCCAGGACTTTGTCGTGTCTTTCAGCACCAGAACCTCGGTGTAATCCGTGGACACGCCCGCCATCAGGAAGGCGAAGGCGTTGCCGGGGGCGCCGCCGCGCGTCACAAGGTCCGCCGCGATGGGGGAAGAGCCTTCGGAGCAGACTTCGAGCACGGTGGCGAAAAACACAGTGGCGACCATGCCCAGCATGGTGGGGCCGAAATATTGCGCGAAGGTTGCCGGGTCCATGAACATGCGCAGGGCCGAGGCGATGACAATCCCGAAGAGGAGCCAGCGCAAGACGATGGCAGAATCCTTCATCCCGCCCATCAACATGTCACCGACCAATTTCGCGTTCCAGCGCACGCCGGACAGTTGGCGCTTTGCTTCGGGCCAGAATTTGAAATCTTCGGGCATGTCGAAGGCGTTGGGGTTGTCCGGCAATATCTTGCGGGCGACCAGCGCATCGAAGATCAGGCCAGAGATAAAAGCCACGACCACGGACAGAAGCAAAAAAGCCATCGTCATTTTCAAGCCGATCATCGCAATGAGGATGAAGGTAAGGGAAATGGAGTTCCACGGCGAGGCGATGAGGAAAGCCATCAATTGCCCGATGCTGGCGCCGCGCTGATAAATCTTGGTGCCGACCATGAGGATGCCGTGGCTGCACAAATCCAGCAGGACGCCGGCCAGCATGGCGCGCGCGATGCCGCCGGGGCCTTTCTTGTGGCCGAGCACGGACATCACGAATTCACGCGGCACGCGGGAGAGAAGGGCGAGTGCGATGATGCCGACGATGACGCCCCACCATGTGGCGTTGACGAATTCATGCACGGCGTGGACATAGGTGTGCAGCCAGTCGTAGCGGTCTATCACCGCAGCGCCGGTGAGATAAAGCAGGTAGGGAACGACGACGAAGAGGGCCGAACCCCACATCATCCAGTCGAAGCCCGAGCCCTGATCGTGCCCGTCGTGCGCGCCGCCGTCATGTGTGTGCCCGCCGCAGCAGGAAGAGACGGGTTTTTCCGGTTTCTTGGGGGAACAGCAGGAACTAGTCATGATACCTCTTGAACAGGTCTTTCAGTTCGTCGATCTTGTGCTGGACGTTCGAAGGGTCGTCGGCGTTCAACCCCTCGGCGATGCAGTGGTTGAGGTGGCGTTCGAGGATGTTCGCCTCCAGCCCCTTGATGGCGGAGCGGATGGCGCGAAGCTGGGTCAGGATGTCGGGGCAGTAACGCTCTTCCTCGATCATCTTTTTCACACCGGCGAGCTGGCCGCTGATCCGGTTCAGGCGCGGCAGGTCGATCGTGTGACAGGGGTGGTCGTTTTCGGTGCAGTCGGCCATGTTTTCCTCAGGGTATAACCTATAATATACCCCATGGGGGTATAGACGCAAGGGCAAAAAGGAACTAAAAAGGCGCGGAACGCTTTGTTGGCACGGGAGGGCGCTATGAAAAAGATTTTGATCATGACCGGGGTTTTACTGGCGGTATCGCTGCCCGCAGCGGCGCAGGAGCAACAGGTCTATTCACCGTATCCGCGGGCGAATTTCAGCAATGACGGCGGGTACGATTCCTATGGCCAGCAGCAGGCCGTGCAGATCCCGAACCAGTACATGGTTTACCCGGGGCGTGAGCAGTATGGTGAACGCTACGGTTATATGCCGCGCCATCCCGGCGATTACCGCGACGCGGTTGACCGCGGTTCGTGGACGGGCGGCGGCGGTGCGCGCATGCCGCGCCGTTCTTTCAACGGCTATTAAGCCTTCGTTAAACATACAAGAATACGGGCGGGTGGAACTTACCATCCGCCTTTTTGTTGGCCTTGGTGAAATCAACAGATCTTTTAGATCCTTTTAAAACCAAGGAGTCACATTATGAACACGCATGTTACAGCCTCATTCAAAACGCGGTCGGATGCCGAAGTCGCCGTCGATCGCCTTATCGCCGCCGGGTTCTTTCAGGAAGATATTTCGTTGCTGGTCACCGACACGACGCGCGGCACGTCCTTCGCCCTGAAAGAAGGCACGAAGTCCAACGACTATGAAGCAGTCGGCGCGGAAGCCGGCGGTATTTTCGGCGCACTTACGGCGCTGCTGATCTCCGCCTCCGTCATCCCGTCGGGCGGTCTTGCCCTGGTTGCCATAGGCCCGATCGCCGCGACCTTTGCCGGCCTTGGCGCCGGCGGCCTTGCGGGCGGTCTGATCGGCGCGCTGGTCGGCGCCGGTATCCCGGAACATGAAGCGAAACTGTATGAAAAAGACGTTCAGTCGGGTTCTATCCTGCTGGCGGTCGCCTGTGAAAGCAGCGACGAGCGCAAGCTGGCGGAAAAGGTCTTGAAAGACACGCCAGCCAGCAAAGTCGCCGCTTAATCGGGCGCCAAACCCGGAGAAAACCCCGCCTTCGCGCGGGGTTTTTTAATTTGCTGGGCGCAGGCAAAAGGTTGTAAACTGTTAACTTAAGGCTTTCTTTACCTAAGTGCGGGTAAATAAAGAATATTTATGGCTAGCTTACCCAAGGCAACCGCGCGCCCATGCTCAAGAAATTAACCATCGACCAGTTCGTTATCATCGACCATCTTGAACTGGAGTTGAAACCGGGACTGACCATCCTGACCGGGGAAACCGGCGCGGGTAAGTCTATCCTGCTGGATGCTATGGGATTGGTGCTGGGCGACCCGTCCGCGCCGGAATCGATCCGCGCGGGATCACGCGAAGCGAAGATCGATGCGACATTTACCGTTTCGCCTTCGCACGGCGTGTGGAGCTACCTTGTCGAAAAAGGTATCGCAAATGCGCCGGGACAGGATTTTATGATCCACCGTACGTTGCGGCTTGAGGGAGAAGACGAAGTTACAGTCTCCGGCAAACCCGTCGATCTTGAGACGCTGAAGACCATCGGTACCTACATGGTGGAAATTCACGGTCAGTTCGCGAACCAGAGTCTTCTGGATCCTTCGAACCAACTGCGTCTTCTCGACCTTTCGGGGAACTTCCCGCCGGAGATTTTCAAAAACGTTGCAGACGCGCTGGCCGACGTGAAGCGTTACACCAAAGAGCTTGAAGAAGAAAATGATTTTCTGGCCAGCCACAAGCGCGAAGCGCCGAAGATTGAAGAGATCGTGCGAAAGTTCGATGCGCTCGGCATGCGTCCGGGATTCATCGAAGAAACCAAAGCGGATTACGACCACCTGATGCGCGCGAAGGAAACGTCGGACGCCTTCCAGGACATTCTGGCGCAGTTGATCGCCGCGAACGGCGTTGTCCAGACTTTGACGGCCGCGAACAACATCCTCTCGCGCAGCAAGCATCTCGATGCCGAAAAGATGGTCAACCTGTCAGAGTTCCTGAACATCGCCCTGGAAAATTCCCGTGCGGCGGTAAAAGAGATGAGAATTCTCGCGCCCGAGTACGACATCGATACTGCACCGATCCATGCGCTGGAAGAAATCCTGCTGGGTCTCAAACAGATCGGCAAGGAGAACAAGATCCGGTTCGATGAACTGGCGGAGTTCTACAATGTGCAGTCCGCTAAGAATACGCGTATTCGCAACGGGCGAAGCACGATCGCACGCCTTCAGGACGATTTGATCAAGGCAAAAAACAATTACCGCCATCATGCGCACATCCTTCATGAAAAACGCATGGTTGCGGCGAAGGCGATGAGCGACGCCATTACGGCGGAACTCGCGCCCCTCAAGCTCGCCCGCGCGGAATTCCAGGTAAAAGTGGAAGAGCGCGCCAACATGGCCTGGACCGAACTGGGATTGGATCACGTAACCTTTACCGCGCGCATGAACCCCGGACAGCCGTTCAGCCCCGTGTCCGAAACCGCATCCGGCGGGGAATTGGCGCGTTTGATCCTCGCGCTGAAAGTCGTCCTTCAAAAAGTGCAGGCGATCCCGACGCTGGTATTCGACGAGGTCGATACGGGTATCGGCGGCGCGGCCGCAGCAGCCGTGGGAGAACGCATCGCGCTGCTATCCGACAACACGCAGGTGTTGACCATCACCCACTCTCCGCAGGTGGCATCGCGCAATCATCAGCATTTGCATGTCAGTAAATCCACAGACGGCATTACGACCAGATCGCATGTCCGCCAGCTCACCCTCGACGAAAGCACGGACGAGATTTCAAGGATGTTGGCCGGCGACATCATCACGCCGGAATCTCATGCCGCCGCGAAAAGCCTTGTCTCCGAGGCGAAAAAGGCCGCCGAAATCCGCCGCCAGAAGGCGATGGAGCCGCCCGCGCCGCCGGTTATGCCCGATCCTGCGGTGCCTGCCGAAGGCCACGCCGCCGAATAGTCATTTCCGGCAGGACATGCAATCGCCATGCAGTTCAAGCACTTGGCGCGAAGGCTTAAACCCCTGGCTTTCAGCTCCTTTTTGTAGTTGGCGGCTTATGCCATGGTCCGCGATCTCATCTATACGGCCGCAATGGTCGCAGACCAGAAACACATGCTGATGGTCATGATCCGGGTGCTTGCACACGACGAAAGCGTTTGCCGTTTCTATCCGTGCGACCACGCCCAAAGTCATAAGCGCCGTCAACGAGCGATAAATGCTGGCCGGTTTTACAGGCCGGTTATAACGTCTCGAAACTTCATCCAGAAGTTGATAGGCCGTGGCTGGCGCATCCATTTCCACGAGCGTTATAAAAACCTGCTCGCGCGTTTCAGTCCAGCGGTGGCCGTGCAATTCGGCCTTGTCTTTGGCGAACTTGACAATTTTTCGTATACTGGCCTCTGACTTTTTCATCGCCTGAACTTTCCATGTTATGAATGGAGTATACAGCATTCCAACGTCATGGCGAATACAGGTAAAAAGGCCGCCGGCGGTTATCGGCCCGGTATGAATTTCGGCTTGTCATCAACCGGAACCGCCATATCCAGCAGCGGCATCAGGCCTTTTTCGACCAGGAGTTTCCGCCTGTCTGCCATATTGAGCGGTAAAAGTTCCTGAAATACAGCCCGCATGCCTTTGTCTTCGCATGCCAGGGATGTCAGCATCGTGCAGGCGGGGCAGGCAACGCGATCATATGTATGTTTCATGGCCGAATGAACGTGGTCCCGGAACACGCCGGCGTTGTCCAGGTAGTCTCCCCAGTTCCCGTTCAGTTTTTTTAATTCTTTTTTATATTCCTTGTTGCCGAGGCCGCTGTCCAAGGCGAGCGCCAGATAGTTGGTGGCAAATTCGGGATGCCTGTCCATTATGCCGGACAAGACCTGCCATAAAATATTGCTGCGGCTTTCCTGAGGGCGCATTCCCCAGGGTTGCGGGTCCTTTTCGGAATAATAGCCGGGGGGCAGTTTTCCCGTTCTGCGAAGCATAAGCTCTTCATAAGGGCCGTGAATACCCTGTGTGCGGGCGGGGTCGTCCTTTTTTCCTGTGGATTTAAACGTTTTCATCCGCTCAAACGCGGCTGCGTCTATTTCAAACGGGACGAAACCCTGGAGGTGCCCGGTTGCGCCGGAAAAGGTTGAGTCCAGCAGTTTCTTCTTTTTTATATCTGTTATCATATAACACTCCTTTAAAAGTGTTATAAAGTATCATTTATATTTTGCAAGCAGGCAGTGCATGATTTTAAATGCCCGGAATAAAGAAAAACCCCGCAAGAGAGCGGGGTTTTTCTTTGGGATCAATTGAACCAGTCGTCAAACCAATCCAGTAGCATCAAAAG
>JBDHTU010000098.1:0-6131 GCA_039808805.1 Micavibrio sp. | reverse complement strand
TATCCGACATCATGATCTTTGAATTTCCGATTTCGATCACCGTGTGCATGATTTTGCCGGTTTCGGGGCACTGCGTACGGTCTTCCGGATTTTCTTTCGCCTCGAACGCCTTTTTATAGGTTTCGATGAGTTCCGCGCAATTGTCCGCGGAGATGACGGCCGTGACGGTGGCGTAACCTTGGGGGATCGGCTGGGTCATAATATTTCTCCTTTCATGGTTTGATTGGTTCATTTGTAAACGCTCCCTGCGTCAACTTGCTCCCTAAATCTTTGAACCGACTCTAAAATCTTAGAATGTTCTTATAACGTTCTGACTCTAAAACATTTTTTACATTTGAGGTGTTGACGGCGAGTCTCAAATGAATCATGATTCGTTCCGATTTGATCCACATAACGGGGGAAGCATGAGCCGGAAATCACCATTGAACACGATCCTGCAAGGCGACTGCGTGGAAAAGCTGAAGAGCCTTCCAAAGGGATCGGTGGACATGATTTTCGCGGACCCGCCGTATAATCTCCAGCTGGGCGGGGAGCTGACCCGCCCCAACAATTCCAAGGTCGATGCCTGCGATGACGACTGGGACAAGTTCGATTCCCTGAAAACGTATGACGACTTCACTCGCCAATGGCTGTCGGCCGCGCGCGAGGCTTTGCACGATGACGGAACGATCTGGGTGATCGGCTCCTACCACAACATCTTCCGCCTCGGGTATATCCTGCAGGATTTGGGATATTGGATTTTGAACGATATTATCTGGCGTAAATCGAACCCGATGCCGAATTTCAAGGGCAAGCGGTTTACCAACGCGCATGAAACGATGATCTGGGCGGCGAAGTCGAAAGATTCCAAATACCGTTTCAATTACGATTCCATGAAGGCGATGAACGAAGATTTGCAGATGCGGTCCGACTGGTTCATTCCGCTATGCACGGGCGGGGAACGCCTGAAAAACGATGCGGGTGAAAAGCTGCATCCGACGCAAAAGCCGGAAGCCCTGCTCCAGCGCGTGATCCTTTCCTCCACCAAACCCGGTGATGTCGTGCTGGATCCTTTCTTTGGCACCGGCACGACCGGCGCGGTCGCGAAGAAACTGGGCCGCCAGTGGATCGGCATCGAACGTGAAGAAGAATATATCAAATACGCGAACAAACGGATCAGCGCCGCCGAGGCATGCGCGGAGGACACCATAACACTTGCGAACAAACGCGAGGAAATGCGCATCCCCTTCGGCTGGCTGCTGGAACACGGCTATCTAAAGCCGGGCGCCGAACTGACGGATGCCAAGGGGCGCAATGTGGCCAGGGTTCACGCCGATGGCAACATCATCATGGGCAACCATCGCGGCTCCATTCATAAGGTCGGCGCTTTGGTGCAGAACGCCCCCTCCTGCAACGGTTGGACCTACTGGCATGTCAGGCGCGGCAAGTCTGTCGTGCCGATCGATGCCATGCGTCAGGATCTGCGCACGCAGATCGAGGGCGGCCCGGCTCGCGGCGGCGCAACGCTACAGTGATGTTTTTCTGCCGTAAACAGGCCATGCCGGAACAAAACCGTATCTTTTTGAAAGACATGGTTGTTGACATGGGCATTGGCGTGTTCGCCGAAGAAAAAGGCCGGGTACAGCGCGTGCGCCTGAATATTATTGTTGTTCCCGCGAAATGGCCGGACGAATCTCGCGACGATATTTCCGATACCGTGTCATATGACGAAATAAAGAAAATTGCCGAAGGCCATGCGCAGGGCGGGCATATTCACCTGGTGGAAACGCTGGCTGAACGGATCGCGCGTGACTGCCTGAATACCCTGCCCCTGCGCCGCATTACGGTACGCGTTGAAAAACTCGATATCTACGAAAACGTCATTCCCGGCGTGGAAATCATCAGGGAGAAGGCGTAGTAGCATCAGCCGGTGCAGGCATCGGTACGTCTGGCTTCTGAACCGCTGCTTCCGGCAAAGGCGCCGCTTCCGGCAGGACTCCGCTTGGTACTTTCTGCATGTCGGTCGGAACGGACATTTGCGCGGGGCTTGCGGATTTGTTTTTCGACATATCGACGCTGGCCATCAAGCGCTTCTGCCCCGCATCTTCGAAAACCTCATATCCGTCGATACGCCCGAAAAGAATCGCAAGCGTCTCGTTAAATTCGCCGCGCAAATTTCCGTGATACTGCGAAAACGTCACACGAAGGCGCAAATACGCATCCCGCTCATAGCTTCGAACACGTTTGGCGTCATCCATTTTTTCGTACTCCGCTTTCTTGCGGAGAATGTAAGCCTGCGCAACATGTTCATCCAGCTTCAGGAAGTCGAACGTAAAAGGTTCAGGCAACAGGATGATCAAACGCTTCGGATAATCCTTGATGGCGTTGGCATCAAAACACACTTCCCTGTTGCGGTCGGTGCTGTCGACAGAGATACGCTTGGCATCTTTGAACCCTGTCTTGTCGACCAGCGGGAAACCGCCCAATTGCGTGTCGTAACGGCCAAGGTGAACGGGAAGCAGGAACTGGTAATTCAGAGGGAATTTATCGAGGTCGGCGCGAAGATGATCTTTCATCACCTGAAGAATTTGCCGCCACTCCAAGTCGTCGTTCAGATATTCGGTGTAAATTTTGCAGTCGTTGATTTTCAGGTAGTTGCCGACGGCCATGTTGTCTTCAAAGTCGAACGCGCCAAGCCGCCAATATAGTTTGGACAGGTTTTCCAATGTGGATGGATTGTATTTACCGGCATAGTCGTCGCGCAGAATGGTGACATCTTCGTCGCTCGCCGCGGGCAAGGACTGCTGCGCGGACTGAACCGCCGGGGCGCCTGCCGAAACGGGCATGGGCGTTTGCGCCATCTGCGCCGCGGCGCGGCCCGTGAAGCCTGTCATCGCCAGGCTAAGGGCCAGAAAAGTCAGGAAAAAAATACGGAAAACTGAATCCATGCTCATTGTCCGATTATATAATTTAATGTGCCTTAGAACAAACTTCTAAATGAATTGTTTCAGGGCCTTTTTGAAAACCGTGGGAATCCCCAGTTTTCCGGCCTCTCCGGCCGCCACCCAGAAATAATCCGCCCCTTCGGGCGCCGCGCTTTCCGCCAGTTCGGCGGCAACGCCGTGCAGTTCGAGGTCAAAATGCGTAAAGCTGTGCCGCACCAGAATTCGCCCTGCACTGCCCTTCACGATAAAGGACAGATGTGTCTTTTCCATGGCCGTATCGACCCAGTCAGAAGTCGGCAGGCCGATGGTCCCGCCCAGCATGCCGGTTTCCCTTCTCCGTTCGAACAGGACGCGCCCGCCAGGATCGGTGACCCAGTAGACATAGCCATGGCGCTGCGGCTTTTCGCCCTTGGCCTTCCGCATTGGAAGCTGCGCGGCGATGCCTTGTTTGAACCCGTCGCAATGTCCCCTCACCGGGCAAATCATACATTTGGGCGAGGCTGGCGTGCACACGGTCGCGCCAAGGTCCATCAACGCCTGCGCGTAATCGCCGGGCCTTGTCCTGGCTCCCCCGGCCATATACGCGGCCAGTTTTTTTAAATGCGGTTTGGAATCGGGCACCGGCTCCGTAACTGCGAAAATCCGCGCCATGACGCGTTCCACGTTGCCGTCGACGACATTCGCAGGCTTATTGAAAGCGATGGCGGCAATGGCTGCGGATGTGTAATCTCCCACGCCGGGCAATCCTTTTAAATCTTCCTGGTTGTCCGGAAAGACGCCGTTCAGGTTTTCGGCCACGAATTTCGCGCACTTATGTAGATTGCGCGCGCGGGCGTAATAACCAAGCCCCGCCCAGGCCTGCATCACATCTTCGGCCGGAGCGTTGGCAAGGTCCTGGACCCTGGGCCATTTGGCAAGGAATCTCCCGAAATACGGGATCACGGCCGGAACGGTGGTCTGCTGGAGCATCACCTCCGACAGCCAGACATGATACGGGTCCGGCGTAATGCCGGGCAGAGCGCGCCACGGCAGAACCCGGCGGTGGCGGTCGTACCATCCCAGAAGGTCTGCCGCGAAACCCTCGACATTCTTATCCTGCGCCGTCATTATGGCCTTCGCCATGTCCATGAAGCCTTTGTCAAAATCCGTCCCCGGTCTTATGGGGAAAATGTTTCAGCGCAAATATATAGCGCTGGGCCGCGTTGTCACGCATTGGAAAGAACTTGTGGGCGAAGATATGGCCCTGCGTTCCATCCCGTCCAAAATCCAGTTTTTCAAACCGAAGAACCCCGCGGAAAAACCAAGGGCAACATTGGAAATCTCCGCTTCCTCTGCCGATTGCGCCGTGCTCGTTTATCAAAAAGACGTTTTATTACAAAAGCTTGAGCATTTTTTTGGAGATCGCTGGATTACGGACATCAAATTCGTCCATGCGGAGCCGAAGAACCTGCCAAAACCGCCGAAAAGGACAAAAACCTTGACGGAGGACGAAAAAAATCATCTATCGCAGCTACTTGAAACCGTAGACGATCCCGAGTTAAAAGAACGTCTCGAAAAACTCGGCCAGTCCATCCTACAGGAAAACAGAAAATGAAAGTTCAGGCTATCACATTAAGAAAAGGTCACGTGCTGGATCGCGACGGCGATGGCAAACTTTGGCTTATCACGGGTCACGAAATCATGCAGCCGGGCAAAGGCGCATCGGTGATCCAGCTTGAAATGCGCGAAATTCGCTCCGGCACGAAAGACAACGTGCGCTACCGCACACAGGAAACGCTGGAACGCGTCCGGCTGGAGCAATCGGAATACACCTATCTCTATAATGATGGCGCGGACATCTACACGTTCATGGACAAGGAAACCTATGAACAGGTTGAAGTGAAAAAGGATGTCATCGGCGATCAGGCCAAATGGCTCCAGGACGGTATGGAAGTGACCATCGAGAGCTTCGAAGGTGACGCGCTGGGCGTTGAATTGCCGGACAGCGTTGTCGTCACGGTCGAAGAAGCGGAACCGGTCGTCAAAGGCCAGACGGCTTCTTCTTCCTATAAGCCCGCCATCGTAACAGGCGGCGTAAAGGTTATGGTTCCGCCCTTTATCGATGTCGGCACGCGCATTGTCGTGAAGACCGAAGACGACAGCTATTCCGAACGCGCAAAGGACTAGGTATCGATGCCCGCCCAGTCGCCGATGATGACCGTGATGATTCGCGCCGCCGAAAAGGCGTCGCGTGCCCTGCTCCGCGATTTCAACGAAGTCGAACAGTTGCAGGTATCCCGTAAAGGGCCCGGCGATTTTGTGACGGCGGCGGACAAGCGTTCCGAAGAAATAATTTTCGGTGAACTGCAAAAGGCACGCCCGGATTTCTCTTTTATGATGGAAGAATCCGGACAGGTTAAAGGCAACGATCCTGACCATGTCTGGATCGTCGACCCGCTCGACGGCACGCATAATTTCATGCACGGCATTCCGCACTGGGCGATTTCCATCGCGCTGGAACGCAAGGGCGAAACCGTCGCAGGCCTGATTTACGATTGCACGAAAGATGAAATGTTCACGGCGGAAAAAGGCGGCGGCGCGTTCCTGCGCAACCGCCGCTTGCGCGTGTCCGGCCGTAATCAACTGGAATCCAGCATGATCAATTATGGACAGCCCGTCCAGAACGCTGAGGCAAAAGCCCTCTTCTATAAAGAGCTTCAGGCCGTTCAATCGGTCGCTATGGTCCGCCGCTTTGGCGCGGCCGCTCTCGATATGGCCTATGTCGCCGCTGGCCGCATCGATGCCTATTGGGAGCGCGGGGTAAAACCGTGGGATGTGGCGGCGGGATATCTCATCGCCCGTGAAGCGGGCGGAACGGTGACCTCCATCGAAAATGATGACAATCCCGTTTATAGTGGTAGTCTTGTCACCGGAAACCCACAGGTGCACAGTGACATCCGCAAAATTCTCAAATCTCTCTAGGATTTCTTTTGCCGCATTGATGGCCGGCGTGTTTGCGTGCGCGCTGCCGCAGGCTGCGATGGCGCAATACAGCCCGCCGCCGATGTTTGAAGACCAGACCCCGCCGATGGTCCGTCCGGAAGCGCACGACGGCTATATCGTCGAACCGAAAGTTTCCCCCAATACCGTTTTACCCGAGACGATGGACAAGCCGTACAAGCCGCCCGTGGTTTTACCGCGCGTTTCGGTTGATCCGGATTCCGGCCG
>JBDHTU010000097.1:0-6162 GCA_039808805.1 Micavibrio sp. | reverse complement strand
CCGGAAACAGGGCCGATATAGGTTTCGCAATAGGGCGCCTGGAAAATCTTTTTCCCTATGCCGTCATACGCCATCGATCCGCCATCATAGACCAGATCGTCCTGCCCGCCCACCTGGTTGACGTAGAGCAGGGGAAGTCCCGTTTCCTTGACGCGGGCGGAAATAATGTCGTCGCGCATTTTGCGTTTCTTTGTGCTGTACGGGCTGCCGTTGGGGGAAAGGATAATCTCCGCCCCGCGCTCTTTCAAATGCGCTGCGCCTTCGGGAAACCAGATATCTTCGCAGATCAGGATGCCGAGCTTATGCCCTTTGAATGGCACGACATCCGGGTACGGGCCCGGTTTGAACACGCGCCATTCGTCGAACACGCCGTAATTGGGCAGGTTCGTTTTGAAAATCTTTGCTTTGATTTCACCGTTCTCGACGAATAAAGCCGCGTTGTGATTTTTACCGTCATGCGTCCACGGCGTGGTGAAAATATAGGCGGGAAAGCCTTTCGTATCGCGAATGAAAGCCTTCGTACGTTCCATGCACAGTTCGATAAAAGACTGCTTGAGGACGAGGTCTTCGGGCGGATAGCCGCAGATGACCAGTTCGGGGAAGACGACGAGATCGTAATCGCGGCAATCCTCCAGCGCCTTGTGCGCCAGCGCGAGATTGCCGTCCAGATCACCCATAACCGGGTTGATCTGCGCCGCGGCAATCTTCAATCCGTCGATCACTTCCGCGCCGCTTTCAATTCATCCGCGACGAGGAACGCCAGTTCCAGCGCCTGATTGGCGTTGAGGCGCGGATCGCAGGCCGTATGATAACGGGAAGACAAATCTTCCGCCGTAATCTTGTCCGCGCCGCCGATGCATTCGGTGACGTTCTGGCCGGTCATTTCGAAATGAACGCCGCCGGGATGCGTGCCTTCGGCGCGATGAACGGAGAAGAAGTCACGCACTTCCGAGAGGATGTTGTCGAAGCGGCGGGTCTTATATCCCGTCGATGATTTCTCCGTGTTGCCATGCATCGGGTCGCAAATCCAGACGACATTGCGGCCTTCTTTCTGAACGGCACGGACCAGCGGTGTGAGCTTGTCGATCACGTTGCCTGCACCCATCCGGGCGATCAGCGACAGGCGGCCCGGCTCATTCTCCGGGTTCATGATATCGATGGAGCGAATAAGCGTGTCGACGTCCAGATTCGGCGGGCATTTCAGGCCCAGCGGGTTTTTGATACCGCGCACGAATTCAATCTGCGCGCCTTCTGTCTGGTTTGTGCGCGCGCCGATCCACAGGAAGTGGGCGGAGGTGTCGTACCAGTCGCCGGTGGTGGAATCCACGCGGGTCATCGCCTGTTCGTAAGGGAGCAGCAGCGCCTCATGGCAGGTATAAAAATCCGTCTCGCGCATGGCGGGAACCGTTTCTCCGGAAATGCCGCAGGCGCGCATGAAGGACAAAGACTGGTCGATGGCGTTGGCCATCTGTTCGTAGCGTTCGCCCAGCGGGGAATCCTTGATAAAATCGAGGTTCCAGCTATGCACTTTCGCGAGGTCGGCATAGCCGCCCTGCGCAAAAGCGCGCAGGAGGTTCAGCGTCGCCGCCGCCTGATTGTAGGCGCGAACCATGCGGTCAGGATCGGGAATGCGGGATTGTGCGCTGAAATCGATGCCGTTGATGATGTCGCCGCGGTAGATCGGCAGCGTCATGCCGTCTTTTGTTTCTTCCGGTTCAGAGCGCGGCTTTGCGAACTGCCCTGCAACGCGGCCCATTTTCACAATAGGGAGGGAGCCGCCGAAGGTAAGAACGATGGCCATCTGGAGCATCACGCGGAACGTGTCGCGGATTTTGTTCGCGCCGAATTCGGCAAAGCTTTCGGCGCAGTCTCCGCCCTGAAGGATGAAGGCGCGGCCCGCCGCGACATCGGCCAATTGGGCCTTCAGGCGGCGCGCTTCGCCTGCAAAGACAAGGGGGGGCATGCCTGCAAGAACGGATTCGGCCGCCTGCAGATGCTGTTCATCCGGATATGCCGGAAGCTGTTTCGCGGGTTTTGAGCGCCAGCTTTCCGGGCTCCAGCCGTCTTGAGTTTTTGTCATCGTTCTTGGTCCGCCGTGCATGGATTATTTCCCGTTGTATGAATGCTTTATGGTTGTAAGGCAAAGCGCAGGAAAACCGCAAGCCTTCTATCAAGCAAATTATTGTTATGAAAATTATAAGGCGGCGTTTTGCCGAAGCGCCCGGGAATTCCATCGCCGGTGGAGCCAGAGCCATTGTCCCGGCGTCTGCCGGATCCAGTCCTCCAGTATCCTGTGAAGCTTTTCCATCGCCGCCATATCTCCCATCCCTTCGGTTTTAAAGGCCGGATAAAATGTGACGCGAAAATGGCATCCTTTTACGCGTTCAACCCGCATGGGGAGAATAGGGCAGCCGAATTTTTCCGCCAGTTGCACCGGTGCGGGGCTGGTCATGGCGGGGCGACCGAAGAATGGGACGGGGAGTCCCTGGTTGTATTTCTGGTCGATCAGGTTGCCGAGCCTTCCGCCGTCTTTCAGCGTCTTGACCATCTCCCGCACGCCCTGCTGTGATTTCGCGATGTAGCGGCCGCGTTGCTCCGGGTTTCGCGCGCGGTCAAGAAGGCGCGCCACGTAAGGATTGTTCGGCTCCCTGTAAATGCTGTTGACCGGCCATTTCTTGCGATAGTTGAAAAAGAAAGCAGGAAGCTCCCAGTTCGCCAGGTGCGCGCCGATAATAATGCAGGGATTATCGATGCCGATAGCGTCTAAATGTTCTTCGCCGCCCGTGTCGATGCGTTCAGCAATGATTGTTTTCAGGTGCGGATATTCGGCAATCACGCGCCCCAGATTGTCCCACATCTCCCGCACGATCGCTTCATGCTCTGCCGCAGTTTTTTCAGGCATGGCGAACTGCAGGTTCTTGAATGCTTTGCGGGATGCGCTGAGATGCGGACCAAGCGTGCGGCCGATCCATCCGCCTACGGCAGATGCCTTGTCCGGGCCGAGCAGGCGAAATATCCCGAACGCCAAATGCAAAAGGGCAGACTCCGCCATGTAACGCATTTTCTTCATGGCGCGCTCCGCCGGACCAGCGCCGCCAAACCATCGGCGTCTTCAAAAGCCAGGGAAATTTTCAGCACGTCGATCCGGTCGTGAAATTCTGCCGGGATTTTGACGATGTCTTTTTCCGTTGCGATCAACCGGTGCGCGCCAGCGTGGGAAAGAAGGGTTTCGATATCTTTGCGGCTGTATCTGTGATGGTCGGCGAACGAACGGAATCCGACGAGGCGAAAGCCATTATTGTCCAGAGTCTGATGAAACTTTTCCGGCCTGCCGAGCCCTGCAAATCCATAATAGGTGCGATTTTTGTCGTGATGGCTGGTGATTGTCAGACGTGTCTGCAACACCGGTGTGGGCAGAGATAGGAGCAGCGTTCCGCCTGTAACGATGACGCCATCGATTCTTTTAAGAGCGCTGTTCATCGTTTCGCGCAACGGACCCGCCGGAAGAATCCAGCCGTTGCCCGTGCCATAGGCCGCATCGATCACGGCAAAAGAAAGTGTTTTCGCAAGCGCCGGGTTCTGCATCCCGTCATCCATCAGGATGACATCGGCGCCCATCGCTTCGGCCAGCCTTGCACCCGCGGCGCGGTCACGCGCGACGATTGTCGGCAGGCGCGCGGCATGCAAAATAGCCTCATCGCCGACATCGGCGGCGCTGTGCACGGAAACATCCACTTTCGTGGGGCCTTTCAGGATGCCGCCATAGCCGCGCGTCAGGATGACAGGGCGGCTGTAGAGATCGCGCGCTTGAATGAGGTCGGCCAGGGCATGAAGGGCGGGGGTCTTGCCGCTGCCTCCCGCCACGATGCCACCGATACAGATTACGGGAAGCGTGCTGCGATACGGTTTTGCAAACCGTATTTTCAGGGTATGAACGCCGGAATAGAGCCATGACAGCGGCAACAGGAGCGCGGCCCGCCAGTTGCGGTGCTGCCAGAATTCAGGCGTTTTAGGCGGCATGTCTGTTCTCCAGCGTGCGAATGAACGGATCGAGCATTTGCATGACGTCCTCTGCCACATGCGCTTTTTTCGCAGAGAAAGATTCGCTCTTGCGCTGAAGATTTTTCAGGGCATGCGGCTCGCTGAGCAACTCGCGTATAACGGCATACAGCTCTTCTTCATTCTGCGTTTCGACCACGGCGCCTTCGGCCTGCATGTCGTCGTAAATCTGTCTCTGGAACTGGTTGTTCGGGCCGGTAACCACGGCGCAGCCGAGTTGCGCCGCTTCGATCGGATTGTGGCCGCCGCCGCCGTCATCGCTGAACGACCGGCCGATCATGGCGACCGGCGCAAGGCTGTAAAACAATCCAAGTTCGCCGAGTGTATCCGCAACATAAATGTCGTCGTCCGGCGCGGGCAGGGCAAAGTTGACGCTGCGCAGGCGGAATTTCATTCCCTCATCGTAACAAACGCCGGCGATTTCTTCGCGGCGGCCCGGATGCCGCGGGACGATGATGGTCAAAAGGCCCGGAATGTCTGTACGGAGTTTTGTATGCAGGCGGCACGCAAGCGCTTCTTCGCCGGCATGCGTGCTGGCATAGACCCACACCGGGCGCCCGGCGACGGTCAGGCTTAAAGTTGAGAGCGCTATCTGTTCGAAGGGGAGCGGCGCCGCGCTGTATTTTATGTTGTCCGAAACAATGACGTTTTCTGCGCCGAGGTCGCGGAAGTGTTTTGCATCTTTTTCCGTTTGCGCAAGGATAAGGGAAAAACAGCCGAGAATATCGCGGACAAAACCGCGGGCGCGTTGCCAGTTGCCATAGGAACGTTCAGACAGGCGGGCATTGACCAGTGCCGCCGGAATATTCCGCGTGCGAATGGCGTTGAGCAAATTGGGCCAGAGTTCGGATTCCATCCAGAACACCGTGTCCGGCTGCCAGTGCGTGAGGAACCGGTCCACCCAATCTGGATGGTCCAGCGGTATGAATTGGTGGAAGGCGCAAGGCGGAAGGCGGCGAGCCATCAACTGGGCCGAAGTCACCGTACCGCTGGTCACGAGGATGTTGATTCCGGGCAGGCGCTTTGCGAGGGATTCAATCAGGATCAGGGCGGATTGCGCTTCACCGACGCTCGCGGCGTGTATCCACACAAGTTTTCCTGCCGGGCGCGGGCGCCCGGCGATGCCGCGCCGTTCGTTCAGGCGTTCCGGGTCCTCCTTGCCTTTTTTCACGCGAAGGCGGAGCAAATGGTTCAAAAACGGCTTCCCGGCGCGGATCGCTTGTTGATAAACTGTAAGAAGGCCGCCCATATCTTTTCGTAAAACCTTATGATTCCTGCAGGTTCGGGGTATACTGGTATGGTCTCGTTCCCCGGAATTCCTTGATTGTTAAGGTATAGGGCGGTTCGGGCCGAAAGGCAAAGGGTATAGATGTCGGAACAAGGCAAGCCGGACAGTCCTGTCAGCCGTCTGATTCGCGAACGGGCTATGACTATTTTGCGGGAAACGCGCGCGAAAATTGACCCTCAGCTTCTAAACGCGATGAAGGAGCACTTGACGGCGGCCATGCCGCAGGTGGCAGGAGACGCCGCATCCAGGAGCGATCCGGACATGCCGTTATCGTCAGGCGGAGGGGGGAAGCCTGCCAATATGGCAGATGCAGCGCCCTCCATACCGAAAGCAAGCGCGCCGGCTGCGGCTGCGGCGTATCGCGCCACGCCGTCCAAACCGGCCGGATTTTCACAGGAACTCTCCAGCGCGATGAAGACAGCGCCGGAAAAGCGAACATCGGAACAAGCCGGGGCAAAGCCCGCCTATCCGTCAAAAACGATCGAAGAAATTTCACCTGAAAAAGTGACGGAGCCGGTGGATAAGCAGAAGATCGCCCAGATCGTTCTTCAATACATGAAGAACCGGGAAGAAAAATCCAGGCATTAAGATTACGAAGGACCGGTCACGTCCGGGTCATCCGCACCGCCGCCGCCGCTGCCCGCTCTATTGACGCAACTGCCGCCGACATAGGTGCAGCCGGGATTCGGGCAGACCGCATCGGGATTTGGTGCCGTACCGCTCGTCAACAGGATCGTCACGCCGGTTTCGATCGGCGGGGAGCAGGTTATGCCCGGCTGGACATGGTCGCGGACCACGGCAAACGTCGTGCGGTT
>JBDHTU010000096.1:0-6163 GCA_039808805.1 Micavibrio sp. | reverse complement strand
GCGATGGCCGAGGAAATGCGCGCCGATGACAAAGTCTACATCATGGGCGAGGAAGTGGCCGAATATAACGGCGCGTATAAAGTAACGCAGGGATTGCTGGATGAATTCGGCGCACGCCGCGTGATCGACACGCCGATCACCGAGCACGGCTTTGCCGGGATCGCCGTCGGCTCCGCCATGAAAGGCCTGAAGCCCATCGTTGAATTCATGACGATGAACTTTGCGATGCAGGCTATCGACCACATCATCAACTCTGCCGCCAAGACGCTGTACATGGCGGGCGGCCAGTTGGGATGCCCCATCGTGTTCCGCGGCCCGAACGGCGCGGCAAGCCGCGTGGGGGCGCAGCACAGCCAGTCGTACGCGTCATGGTATGGCCACGTGCCGGGATTGAAAGTGATTGCGCCGTGGTCTGCCGCGGACGCCAAGGGATTGATGAAGGCCGCGATCCGCGACCCGAACCCGGTTGTCATCCTGGAAAACGAAATTATGTACGGGCAATCGTTCGAAGTGCCTACGGATGAAGACTATGTCATTCCGATCGGCCGCGCGAAGATTGAGCGCGAAGGCAAGGACGTGACCATCGTGGCCTATTCCATCATGGTAGGCAAAGCGCTCAAGGCCGCCGAGAAACTGGCCGAAGAAGGCATCGAGGCGGAGGTCATCAACCTGCGCACCATCCGTCCGCTCGACCGCCATACGATCATCGAGAGCGTGAAGAAAACCAACCGCATCGTGTGTGTGGAGGAAGACTGGCCGTTTGCGGGCGTCAATGCCGAGATCGCGGCGCTGTGCATGGAGCAGGCGTTCGATTACCTGGATGCGCCTGTGAAACGCGTGAACTGTGCCGACGTGCCGTTGCCGTACGCGGCGAACCTTGAGGCGTTGGCTCTTCCACAGGCTGAACACATCATCGCCGCGGCGAAGGAGGTTTGTTACAAAAGTTAAGGAGAGATGGAAGATTCGACCTTGGGACGCGGATGTGCATGCCTATGAGGGATTCTTTGGCCATCGGTATCCGTAGGCATTGTGGAAAGATGAAGGAGAAGTTTTGATAAAACAGCTTCGGAAGGAAGACCGGATCTAGGAGACAAAGCCTTTTCTATTGTTTCTTTACCAAACTCTTCTTTCAAACCCTGTTTCGAAACAAGCCCTTTGTCGACAGCCATTTGTAGAAGTCTTTTGATAATAGGAACATTACGTTTACCAGTGGAAGCCGCGATTATGCCGAATAGGGGGCCGATGTTGTGTACGGGTATTTCTCGGGGTTTAGAAACGGGATTATAGGGGCTGTGTTCAGTCTCCAGAGTATCGGCATCTTCATCGTACATAGATCAACTCCTTATTTTCATAACGAATATAGGGGGCAATTTAAAAAGTCAAAGAATATTCGGACTGTAACGGAAAAAACAAAAACGACCATGGCCACATTGGTAAATATTACCGGATTGTCCCCAAAAGCGAAGCGCCTGATCGCTGCTTTGGCGATTTTCTGCGCCGTAGCCTTTGCCACGCCGGTGGCATTGGCCGCCAATTGCAAGGACCCGGTAACCCAGACGGATATGAATATCTGCGCTGCCGAGGCGTTCAAAAAGGCGGACAAGAAATTGAACGCCATTTATCAAAAGGCATTGAAAAAACAGCGGGCGGCGGATGCATCCAGGGTTGAGGATTTCAAGAATATCCAGCGGGCATGGCTTAAGTATCGCGACTTGCATTGCGGGCATGCTTCTGCTGTGTATGAAGGCGGATCGATGCAGCCTATGGTCCGGTCCGCGTGTATGGAAGAACTGACGAAACAGAGAATTGAAGTCATCCCGAACCTGTTTGGGGAATGGGAATAACCGTTAAAGAGAGCGAACGATGACGATTAAAGTATTGATGCCTGCCTTGTCCCCGACCATGACGGAAGGGAACCTTGCCAAGTGGCACAAAAAAGAAGGCGACACGGTGAAAGCCGGAGACGTGATCGCGGAAATCGAAACCGACAAGGCGACGATGGAAGTGGAAGCCGTGGATGAGGGCCGCATCGGCAAGATACTGATCCCCGCCGGCACGCAGACCGTGAAGGTGAACGAGCCGATTGCGATCCTTCTGGAAGAAGGGGAGAACGACAACGCCATTTCCGCCGATGCGGGCAAGGAAGAGGCGCCGAAGGCGGCAGTCATCCCGAGCGCAGCCGAGGGACCTCAAAAACCTGCGGCCAGTGCAAAGCCAGATCCTTCGGCTCCGCTGCGCTCCGCTCAGGATGACAAGAATAGAATATTTGCAACCCCGCTTGCCAAACGCATCGCCAATGACAAGGGGATCGACCTGAAAGGCATCAAGGGTTCCGGCCCGCATGGCCGTATCGTCAAGGCGGACCTTGAAGGCGCGAAAGGCGGGGCCGCCCCGTCTGCTGCCGTATCCGCAGGTTCTGCCGCGCCTGTCTTGTCGGCGGATGAAAAGGTCAACGCGTTCGGCCAGATTTATACGGAGATACCGAACAACAACATCAAGAAGATTACGGCGAAGCGCCTTCTGGAATCCAAGACCACGGTGCCGCACTTCTACCTGACCATCGATTGCCAGATTGACGAGTTGCTTAAGGTACGCGAGACATTAAACCGCGCGGCGGGCAAGGATGCGGCGTACAAGCTTTCTGTCAACGATTTCGTGGTCAAGGCCTGCGCGATGGCGCTCAAAGCCTATCCCGCGGCGAACGTATCATGGAGCGAGGCGGCAGTGCTGCAATTCAAGCATGCGGATATTTCCGTGGCGGTCGCCACGCCGAACGGTTTGATGACGCCGATCGTCAAACAGGCGGAAGGAAAAGGCCTTGCGGCCATTTCCGGGGAGATCAAGGACCTTGCCAAGCGCGCGCGCGATGGGAAGCTGAAGCCGGAGGAATTCCAGGGCGGAACGTTCACCGTGTCCAACCTTGGCATGTTCGGCATCACGAATTTCCAGGCGATCATCAATCCGCCGCAGAGCTGCATCCTTGCCGTCGGCGCGGGGCAGGAACGTCCGTATGTCGATAATGGCCAAGTCAAAATCGGCAACTTCATGTCCTGTACGCTGTCCACCGACCACCGCACGGTTGACGGCGCAGTCGGCGCGGAATTCCTGCAATACGTGAAGCGTTACATCGAAAACCCGGCAACGATGCTGCTGTAATCCTAGAAAGGAGTTGTCATGAAATACGTTTTTCTTTTCGCATTGTGTGTTCTGTCCCTATCTGCCTGCAACGCGACATACCGCGACGGCAACCAGCATATCCACGTCAATGACGGGTATGGTAATGGCAATTTCTGTCCGCCGGGACAGGCTAAAAAAGGCAATTGCTGAACATATGAAAGTCAGTTGGCATAAATTCGAAGGCGCGGAAGCGCAGGTGTTCGAACCCGATGCGGGTGCGCAGACGGCTATCCTGTTCTGTCCCGGTTTCCCGGGAATGGGCGGGACGGTGTTCGAACAGCGCCATGCGGCGGCGGTCGTCGACGAAGGCTATGCCGTTTACGTGATCAAGCACAAAGGCACGAAGTTGTCCGGCGCTCTTGCTCCCGTTCTGGTCAACAATGCCAGCCGTCTTGCGCAGGGGCGCAAGATCAACGAAACGCATATCGGCGGCGGGCCGGCCACGATTGAAGAATGGCTGGAAGAGCCGCTGAAGGCGCTGCGAGTCCTGCACACGGCATACAGAGATATTCATGTTATCGGAAATTCGTTCGGTGCGCTGTCGGCTATGTGGTCGATGACGCAGACTGGCGCGCCGGTGGAGCATGTGCGCTCTCTGCTTCTCTACGCGGGTGCGCAGGGCACGATTGAAAAAGATGCGGACGATTCCATCATGCGGCTGTGGCAGCCGGAATTCCTGATGGCCGCGCGCATTACGGACAAGGTAACGCTGAACGACCCGTTCGATGTGGTCGCCACGTTGAAAAACCTTTACTTCGAATTGCCTGAAAGCATGAGCGCGTTGCCCCAGCATATCGCCATGACGTATCTGGTGGTGGATAGGGACGAGCTTCTCCGCCGTGCGGATACGGAACGTTTCCAAAAAGCCATCGGCGGGCGCGGGAAAATCGTCATCGACAATTACGATCATGCGTGGCTGGAGCACGGGCTGCTCGCGCACGACACGCCGAATTACAAAACCGAAGATTTACTGGCATTGATTAGAGGATAGAATGAGCGACAAAGCGTTTGATGTGGTGGTGATCGGCGGCGGGCCGGGCGGGTATGTCGCGGCGATCCGCGCGGCGCAGCTCGGCATGAAAACGGCCGTTGTTGAGGCAAACCATCTGGGCGGCATCTGCCTCAACTGGGGATGCATCCCGACGAAGGCGTTGCTCCGTTCTTCGGAAATTTACCACCTGATGCAGCATGCGGACGCGTTCGGCCTGTCCGCCAAGGACATCAAGTTTGACATCAAGAAAATCGTCGAGCGGTCCCGCGGCGTGGCAAAACAGCTTTCGGGTGGTATCGGGCATTTGCTTAAGAAGAACAAAGTGACGGTGTTCGACGCCTACGCGAAGCTGGGCGGCAAGGGCAAGGTCAATCTTGAAAAAGACGGCAAGAAAATCGACGAGATTTCAGGCAAGCATATCATTATCGCGACGGGCGCGCGGGCGCGCCAGCTTCCGGGGCTGGAGCCGGACGGCAAGCTGATCTGGACGTACCGCGAGGCTATGGTGCCGGACATGATGCCGAAATCGATCGTCGTCGTCGGATCGGGCGCGATCGGAATCGAATTTGCATCGTTCTACCGCACGCTCGGCGCGGAGGTTACTGTTGTCGAAGTGATGGACCGCGTGTTGCCAGTCGAGGACGAGGAAGTCTCCGCCTTCGCGCGCAAGGCGTTTGAGAAGCAGGGCATGAAAATCCTGACCGGCGCAAAAACGATCAAGCTGGAAAAAGGCAGAGACAACGTCACCGTGCATATCGACGTTGGCGGAAAGACGGAAAAGATCACCGTAGACCGCGTAATCATGGCCGTGGGCATTTCCGCGAATACGGAGAATATCGGCCTTGAAAACGTGCCGGGCGTAAAAACCGACCGCGGGCATATCGTCACGGACGGATACCTGAAAACGGGCGAATCGGGCGTTTATGCGATTGGTGATTGCGTCGGCGGGCCGTGGCTCGCGCACAAGGCAAGCCATGAAGGCGTGATCTGCATCGAGAAGATCGCGGGCGAAAAAGACGTTCACCCGATGGACAAGACGAATATTCCGGGATGCACCTATTGCTGGCCGCAGGTGGCGAGTGTCGGCCTCACGGAAAAGGCGTGCAAGGAAAAAGGCCTGAATATCAAGGTCGGCAAATTCCCGTTCGTCGGCAACGGCAAGGCGATTGCGTTGGGTGAGCCGGAAGGATTCGTCAAGACGATCTTCGATTCGAAGACGGGCGAACTGCTCGGCGCGCATATGATCGGCGCGGAGGTCACGGAAATGATCCAGGGCTACGTCATCGGCAAAACGGCCGAATTGACCGAAGCGGAATTCATGCACACCGTCTTCCCGCACCCGACGCTGTCCGAGATGATGCATGAAAGCGTCCTCGCCGCATATGGCAAGGTCATACATTTTTAGGGGCACATGAAAGCGGTTCTCAAGTTTCTGCTAATCATCTGCCTTACCGCGGCGTCGGTGTATGTCGGTTATAGATTCCTGTCCATCCGCGCGGACGTTCTTTTGGGCGCGGCGGAGGAAGAAAAAAATCTGGAGCCTGTCCTGAAAACCGAGACGATCCCCGTACCGGAAAAGGCGCAGGATGCGTATGAACCTGCGGCTGTGGCGCAACCGCCGCAAGCCAATGTCGCTTCATCCGCTTCTTCGAACGAGGAGCGCATTGTGACGCACGTGGTCAATCACTTGCAGACGCATGGCTCTAACGTGATGGACAGCCGGTATTTTGCCGATCAGGCGGCGTGTGATTCCGCGGTGCGCACTGTGGCCGCTGAATACAGGCGGCGCGGGGTGCGCGACCAGGACATGACGGAGACAGCCGCATTTCCCGGCTCCAAGGGGCTGGTCATTATGTTTACCAGCCAGAATGTCCTTTATTACATAGGGTGCGCCGCGCCGCCGGAAGAAAGCTGGGCGGTTTATGTCCAGTTCGTGCCGCAATAACCATGTATGGCGGGCAGATGGCGCGATTTTTCTGGCAATTAAGACCGTTT
>JBDHTU010000095.1:0-6176 GCA_039808805.1 Micavibrio sp. | reverse complement strand
ATGAATTTTCCATTCCCCATGCGCGGCGGGACTTTCGGCGCGACCGACGGCGGCAGCGAGGCGGTCTGGACTTTTGCTTGTGGCGCCGGTGCGCTGACTGCAGGCGATTGCGGGATGGGCTGCGGCGGGAAACCTGCCGCCGGTGTCACGGCCTGCGGCGCGGCGGTGGCGGCAGGCGCGGACAACACGGGCGTCACGGACGCGGTTTCCACGGGCTGGCCCGGCGGCGGGGGCAATACTTCAGATTCCACGGCACCCACGGTAACAGGGGCAACCTGCTCCGTCGTGACGGAAAATGTCGGCGGCGGCACGTTGGCGGCAAATTCCTCCTGCAGTTTCGGCTGTTGCGAAGGAAGGCGCAGGATTTGCCCCGTCTTCACGACATACGGCGCGGGAAGATCGTTCAGGCGCGCCATCTCACTGACACTCGCGCTGAACAGGCGGGACAGGCCGTTGAGCGTATCGCCCTTGCGCACACGGTATTCATTCGGCGGCGGCAGCTTCAGCCGGTACCCGCGCGGCAGGTGATACGGCGCGGACAGGTTATTGGCGGTGATGATATCGCGCAACGGCAGGTTATAGCGCTTTGAAACCGTGTAAACCGTATCACCTTCCAGCACGGTGTGCATGCCCGTGCTGCCTGCCCCGCCCTTACCGCCATAGGCGACAAGTTCTGCGGGTTTCTGCTTTCCCGTCGGCGTCAGGCAGCCGGACAGGAGCAGCGCAAGGCAGGAAACGGTGATGGCTGCTTTTTTCATCACGCCGCCTCCACCGCGCCCTTTCCCCTGCCCGCCACATCGGGAAGCAGCGGCACGAACCGCACCGGCATGATATCGCGGAAGGAATACGCCTCGTCGCTCTCTTTATAGTAACGGCGAAGCATCTGCTCCCCCGGCGGGCCGATGGGGATGACCATGATGCCGCCGGTGCAAAGCTGTTCGATAAGCGCAGGCGGCGGCGCTTCGCGCGCGGCGCAGGTCACGATCACGCGGTCGAACGGATGCTGGTCGATCCCGTGGATGCGCGGCCAGCCTTTCATGCCATCCGCGCAAATGGTGGTGACGTTGCCGAGCTTGAGCTCGCGGAACATCTTTTCCGCCGCATCGAGCAGCGGTTTGTGCCGTTCGATCGTATACACGCGGCGGCAGAGTTTGGACAGGATCGCCGCCTGATAGCCGGAGCCGGTGCCGATCTCCAGCACCTTGTGACGGTCGGTCAGTTCCAGCGCCTGCGTCATCGTCGCGACGACGGTCGGCTGGGAGATCGTCTGCCCCTCGGCAATCGGCAAGGCGATATCCTCCCACGCTTCGAGTTCAGAGCCTTGAAGCACGAACTTCTCACGCGGGATGGATTCTATCGCGGACAGCACGCGCTCGTCCGTGATGCCGGACGCGCTGCGCAGATGATCGATCAGTTGTTTCTTTCGACGGGTAAAAGGCAAGAATGCCGCCTTTCGAAGAAGAGGATTACGACGCGTTCTTTAACTCTTGCTTATTTTGAGTCATCGGGAGAATCTTGTCCAGTCCGCCCATATAGGGTTTCAGGACAGCGGGCACGAACACGCCGCCGTCTGCCGGATCGTAATAATTTTCCAGAACGGCAATCAGCGCGCGGCCCACGGCAAGGCCGGACCCGTTCAGCGTGTGGACGAAGCGTGTGTTCTTTTCCCCCTTCGCACGGCAACGGGCGTTCATGCGGCGGGCCTGGAAATCGCCACAGTTCGAACAGCTTGAGATTTCGCGGTATCGCCCCTGTCCCGGCAGCCAGACTTCGATGTCATAGGTTTTGTAAGAACTGAACCCCGCATCGCCTGTGCACAGGACGATGGTGCGGAACGGCAGGTCGAGTTTTTTCAGGATGTTCTCCGCGCATTGTGTCATGCGCAGATGCTCCGCCTCGCTTTCCTCCGGCGTGGTCACGGACACCATTTCCACCTTGTAGAACTGGTGCTGGCGGATCATGCCCTTGGTGTCCTTGCCCGCGGCACCTGCTTCCTGCCGAAAGCAAGGCGTGAAGGCCGTATAACGCCTTGGCAGGCTTTCTTCATCCACAATCTCATCCGCCACGATGTTGGTCAGCGAGACTTCGGCCGTCGGGATCAGCCAGTCGCCGCGCGTAGTCTGGAACTGGTCATCCCGGAATTTGGGGAGTTGCCCCGTGCCGAACATCGTCTTGTCGTTGACGAGGATCGGCGGGGAGACTTCGGTATAACCGTGCTCGCCGGTGTGAGTATCGAGCATGAATTGGGCCAAAGCGCGCTCCAGCCGGGCGAGGCCGGAATGCATAATGACGAAACGCGAGCCGGACATTTTGGCCGCGGTTTCGAAATCCATCATGCCGAGCGCTTCGCCGATGTCCGAATGCTCCGGGATTTTCTCGTTGGTTTTCTTCGGCTCGCCGACCTTGCGGATTTCGACATTCTGCTCTTCCCCGTCACCATCCGGGATATCCTGCGCCTGAACATTGGGCAGGCTGGCCAGTTTGTCATTCAACTGGATCGCCAGTTCCTTTTCCTTTACTTCAAGATCGGCCATTTTGTTCTTGATTGCATTTACTTCTTCCATCAGGTCGGAAGCATCGCCGCCCTTGCCCTTGATCATGCCGATTTGCTTGGATTTCTCGTTCCGCTCGGTCTGAAGGGACTGCAATTCCGTCTGCACGGCGCGGCGATCCTCATCCAGCTTTAAAAGCGCCGGGCTCTGGACCGGGAGATTGCGGCGGGCCATGGCCTTGTCAAAAGCGGCGGGGTCCTGGCGGATGGCCTTGATGTCGTGCATTTTATCTCAACTTTTCAGTAATTTGATCTATGTTAGTATGGAATCGGACCTGCACTTTAACTGCGGGTCAGCGTTTGGTGACTATATAAAGGAATACCGCGTTTGCACAAGGAATCTCTGCCCGGCGTTTACACCCTGATCCAGCCTGAAGCGGGCCTGCCGCTGGTGTTCGACTCGCCCCACAGCGGCACCGTGTATCCTGCCGATTTTGACTTCGGTTGCGCCTTTCCTGCGTTGGAAAAGGCTGAGGACAAGTATGTGGATGAATTGTTCGCGGGCGCTCCGGACATGGGCGCCGCCTTGCTCTGCGCCGAATTTCCGCGCTCCTATATCGATGTGAACCGGTGTGAGCGCGACATCGACACCGACCTGCTGGAAGATGTCTGGCCGGAGGAGATCGCCCCGACCCCCCGGTCCCACGCCGGGATCGGCCTGATCCGCCGCCTCGTCAAGCCGGGGATGCCGCTTTACAACCGCCCGCTGAAATCGGCGGAAATCAAGGCGCGGATAGACACCTATTACCGCCCCTACCATGAGACCCTGCAAAAGACGATCGAAGACCTGCACTATATCCACGGGCAGGTCTGGCACATCAATTGCCACTCCATGCCGACGCAGGAAGGCAGCGCATTCCGGGCCACGCCCCTCAAAGCTGCGGACTTTGTCCTCGGCGACCGCGACGGCACCACCTGCGACGTCGCCTTTACCCACGCCGTGCGGGATTTTATCCGGAGCATGGGATACCGCGTCAGCATCAACGATCCATACAAGGGTGTGGAACTGGTCAGACGCTATTCTGCACCATCCACGGGCCGCCACTCGTTGCAGATCGAGGTTGCGCGCAATCTTTACCTCGATGAAAATACTTATAAAAAATCATTGAATTTCAATACAATGAAAGAAGATATTAAGAAATTGATTTCTTTCTGTGCGGGCTATGTTTCGGCGCAGTCCCTGCCCATGGCAGCGGATTAACAATTTTCCGGAATCCGGATTTACTCAGTTCGTTTGAAAAAAATTTACGCGGTGACGGCGCGTTGCACGAAGGGGCCGAACACGGCTTCGAACTCTTCCTTGAGTATAGCATCAAGCGCATCCATCGAACAGGATATTCCAAGATCCGAGAGCGAGGTCACGCCATATTCGCTGATCCCGCAGGGAACGATGCCCCGGAAATGCGCCAGGTCGGGGTTCACGTTTATGGCAATGCCGTGATAGGTCACCCAGTGACGGATGCGCACGCCGATGGCGGCGATTTTCTTTTCTCCGGACGGCGTAACCACCCAAATGCCGACACGCCCGGAACGGCGTTCCCCCGTCACGCCAAGGCGCGCGAGGGTGCGGATGCCCCACTCCTCCAATTGGCACACATATTTTTTAATATCAGGGGTTTGCTGGCGATTTTTTAAATCCAGCATCGCGTAAATGACCCGCTGACCCGGCCCATGATATGTATATTCCCCGCCCCGCCCGGTCTGGAAAACCGGAAAGTCCGGGGACAGAAGATCGGCAGGGTTTGCGCTCGTCCCGCCTGTATAAAGCGGCGGATGCTCCAGCAGCCAAACCAGTTCGTCCGCCTCCCCGGCCCGGATCGCAGCCACCCGCGCCTCCATCGCTTCGACAGCGGCAGGGTAGTTCATAAATTGGCTCTCGGTTTTGAATTCCATGCTCTTTTATTAGCTGTGTATGGCCGCGCCAGCAGCAAAAATTTATATTGCCATAACTTAAAAATAACCGTACACAAAGCCAATAAGTAAACATTTTTGCAAGCGGGTACGCCAAATGCCTCTCGATGATGTTTTTAACGCCGTTCGCCTTGTTGAAGATCACGATATCCGTGTCGCCATCGATGCCTCGCTGAAAATTACGACGACTTTTCATGAAAAACCCGTTCTTTTGCAAAAAGCCGCGGGAAGACTGCTGGCCGGGCTGCTTGAAAACCATGAAACCGGGGTTGCCGCGGCGGACTATGCCGCCATGATGGGCAGAAATCTTGATACGCAAGGCGATTATTCCGCAATCCTAAGCACAATGAAGGCCCAGGTCCACAATATCAGAAAGGCCCTTCATGATGCCTGCCCCGACGAGCCCATACCCGACATTACCCCGCTTCTCCCCGCTCCTGACAGGATGGCCAAAGATTGCAGGGAAGATTGTCAGCAAGCTTATATCCTGACCCCCGCCATCCCGGGGAAACCGGCCTATAAAGACCTTGCCGAAAAACTTCATATGGGGAAAAGACGATGGGCAGGTTATGTGGATGTCGCGTGTTTAAGCGATAAGCCGGATGATTTGCGCGTTTATAAACGCCGCATTGCGGATTGGCATGAGGGAATCGTTATGGCCGGAAACACATACATTCCACTTTCCCCTCTTAAAACTATGGCTGTTGCTCACACTTTAGAAAATTCTGGCACCCCCTTTGGTCTTGAAGGAGCGTCTATTTCTACGCTTTTTGGAAACGCCGTATTGGCAGGCAGTTCCATATTCAACAGCTCTCATTACAATCAAATTCTTACCAAAGCCGCGAAAGAAATAACCGCCGCAACGAACCGCCCCGGAATAGAGGAAAGGCTTTTGTCCTGCGGCAATTCCCAGTCCGCCGCGGAATGCGGATTGCGCCGTTAATACCTTGTTTTCATATCCAATACACCACCGGATCAACATTCGGTTGACGCGCCCGGAACACTTCTCTAGATATCTTGCAACGCAGCGACTTTACGGGCTTGCCCGTGGCCCTGCGTTTTGATAGGAAACCTCTGTCTTTACGGACAAAATCCGCGGCCATGGCGGAATTGGTAGACGCGCAGCGTTGAGGTCGCTGTGGGAGAAATCCCGTGGAAGTTCGAGTCTTCTTGGCCGCACCATCCCGCTTCGCTGGAAGCTGTGCAGGATGTCTTGCTATTTAATTCTTACCTAAGGTTCCCATCCGATGTCTGACGACGAACTCCGCGAAGCCGCCCTTGATTATCACCGCCTGCCGACGCCCGGCAAAATTTCGGTCAAGCCGACGACCAGCCTTGCAACCCAGCGCGATCTTTCGCTCGCTTATTCGCCCGGCGTCGCCATCCCCTGCCTTGAGATTGAAAAAGACCCGTTGAAGGCCCTTGATTACACCAGCCGCGGAAACATCGTCGCCGTCATCTCGAACGGCACGGCCGTACTCGGCCTCGGCGATATCGGCGCGCTGGCGTCCAAGCCTGTGATGGAAGGAAAATCCGTCCTCTTCAAAAAATTCGCCAACATCGATTCGTTCGATATAGAGATCAATGAAAAGGAAATCGACGCGTTTGTCGAATGCGTTGCGCGCATGGAGCCGAGTTTCGGGGGCATCAACCTCGAAGACATCAAGGCGCCGGAATGTTTCGAGATCGAGCGCCGCCTGCGCGAGCGCATGAA
>JBDHTU010000094.1:0-6247 GCA_039808805.1 Micavibrio sp. | reverse complement strand
TATCTCCCCGATGAAAGGGTTGTCATGGTTGTCACCGGGTCGCAAGGCGAAGCGCGGGCGCAACTGGCCCGCATCGCGCGGGGTGAGCATCAGGAAATCTCGTTCAAGCAGGGCGATACGGTTATTTTTTCCGCCCGCCCGATTCCGGGGAACGAGCGGGAGATTATCACGGTAAAGAACAATCTGGCTGCCAGCCGTGTGCGGATTATCTCTCCGCGCGACACGAAACACTGCATCCATGTCTCCGGCCATCCGGCGCGCGACGAAATCACCCAGATGCTGCAATGGGTCAAGCCGCAATCCGTGATTGCTGTGCACGGCGAACGCACGATGCTGGAGGCGCATGCCGCCCTTGCGCTGGATTTGCAGGTGCCGACCGCTATTGTGCCGAACAACGGCTCGGTCATCCGCCTTTATCCCGGTACGCCGTCCGTCATCGACCATGTCGAAACCGGCTTGCTGGCGGTTGAACCGGGGCGTATTCTCGATGCCGACCATCAGGCGATCGTCCAGCGCCGCAAGCTGCAATTCTCCGGTGCGGTGCACGCCACGCTGGTGATGGACAAGCGCGGGGAACTGGTCACCGATCCGCAAATTTCCACCGTCGGTCTTGTCGATCCGGACAAGGAAGACGGGCAAAAGTTTGAGGAAGAAATTCTGGATGAGATCGAAGATATCCTTGCCGATATGTCGAAGGGCGAACTTGCCGACGATCATTTCGTGTCCGAAGAAATGCGCATCGGCATCCGCCGCTTCGTTCAGCATAAACTGAACATCAAGCCGAAGACGACCATCCATCTCGTGCGGGTATAGAATATGAGCGTTTTCACCGGCATCGTCCTCTACCTGATCATTTACTGGCTGGCGATCTTCGCGGTGCTTCCGTTCGGTAACAAGGCGCCGGAAGAGGTGGCGGAGGGCCATGTGCACAGCGCGCCGGAGAATCCGCGCCTGAAACAGAAATTCATTGCCACCGCGTTTGTGGCCGCTGTGCTGTGGCTGATCGTGTTTGCGCTGGTAAAAATGGATGTGCTCGATTTTTATGAGATAGCTCGTCAGATGAGCGAGGAGGATTTGAAACGATGAACCGCATAATCTTTGCATTTTTTCTGTTTAGCCTTGTTACGCCTGCTCATGCGGAGACGATAGAAGTCTCACCCGAATGCCGCGTTCTGCCCGAACACCGCGCGGCGGCGGATGTCGCCTATAAACCTGGCGTGGATGTCAAAGGCAAGGCCGTGGTTCCTGCCGATGTCAACGCTTCGCCCCTCGGCACAGACCAGACGATTGTGGTTCCCCTCACTATCGACCTTGCGCAGCGCCTGCAGGGGATGAACGTTCCGGGGCTGAACATGGAAACCACGCTAGGGTTTCTTGAATTCTCGCCGGACGGGCGCGTGACCTACAATGGGCAGGATTTAACGTCGCAAGTCCATGTTTTATGCGGTGAAAGCATTGCCCCGCCGGTTCCGGCCGCCAATGGACAAAACCCGCCCGATGGCCTAAAGTCGCCTCCGGTAAACACAGTGAATAAAATTCCGCCGAAACCCGTTACGCCGCCCGTTCCGGCCGCGAACGGTGAAGCTCCGGCAGGACAGGAAGAATAGGGGCGACGATGAACAATCCGGCACAAAAGAAAAACGCGCGCACCGCCATCACCCCGACGCGTGAAGAAAACTTCCCCGAATGGTTTCAGGAAGTCGTGAAAGCCGCAGACCTCGCGGAAAACTCGCCCGTGCGCGGATCGATGATCATCAAGCCCTATGGCTACGCGCTATGGGAGAAGATGACCTCCATTTTCGATCCGTGGCTGAAAGATTACGGAATCCAGAACACGGCGTTCCCGCTGCTGATCCCGGTCAGCTTCCTGGCCAAAGAGGCAGAGCACGTCGAAGGCTTTGCCAAGGAATGCGCGGTCGTCACCCATCACCGCCTTGAAAAAGACGGGAAGGGCGGCTTGGTCCCTGCGCCGGCGGCGAAACTGGAAGAGCCGTATGTCGTTCGCCCGACATCGGAGACGATCATCGGCGATGCTATGGCGCGCTGGATTCAATCCTACCGTGACCTGCCGATGAAGCTGAACCAGTGGGGCTCGGTCATGCGCTGGGAAATGCGCACGCGCCTGTTCCTGCGCACCTCTGAATTTTTCTGGCATGAAGGCCACTGCGCGTTCGAAACACCGGAAGAGGCGGAGGCTGATACGCTACACATCATGGGACTTTACAAGAAGTTCTTCGAAGACTATCTCGCGCTCACGGGTTATTACGGCCCGAAAACGCCGGAAGAGCGTTTCCCCGGTGCCATCAACACCGTGGCCTTTGAATCGATGATGCAGGACGGCAAGGCGCTGCAGGCCGCGACGACGCACGATCTGGGCCAGAACTTCTCCAAATCCATCGGCATCAAGTTCCAGGGCCGTGAGGGCAAGGAACAATTCGTTCATACCACGTCGTGGGCATACTCAACGCGCATCATCGGCGGCATGATCATGATGCATGGCGACGATGACGGGATGGTAATGCCGCCGCGTATCGCGCCTGTGCAAATCGTCATTCTGCCGGTCATCAAGGATGAATCCGGGGCGGGCGCGTTGAAAGAATTCTGCGATACGCTGCAAAAGCGTCTGAAGGCCGCCGGTTACGCCGCCAAGCTGGACGACCGCGATATCCGCACGCCGGACAAAATGTGGGAGGCCGTGAAAAAAGGCATTCCTGTCCGCGTCGAAGTCGGCCAGCGGGAGATGGAAGCCAATTCCGTTACCTTCGTCCGTCGTGATCTCGGCAAGGATTCCAAGGAAACCTGCACTGTTGATGAATTCATGGGTAAAATTCAGGGTGTGATGGACGATATCCACAACGGCCTGTTGAACCGCAACCGCACCTTTACGCGCGATAACACCGCGGACGGAAAATCGGTCGGCGATATCCGTGATTTCTTCGCCAATGGAAAAATCGGCTTTGTTAAGGTCCCGGTTGAAGTTTTGAACGATCCTGCTCTGGAAGCAGTGAAAGATGAGTTCAAGCTGTCTACGCGCTGCATGCCGTTCGAAGATGACCTTAAAAAGGTCCTGATTGCAAAGTCTTACTAAGCCATGGCCTTTTCCCCTTTCGAACGCATGATGGCTGGTCGGTACTTGCGGGCGCGCAAGGCCGAAGGGTTTGTGTCCGTCATTGCCGGGTTTTCATTCCTTGGGATTATGCTGGGTGTTGCCACGCTGATCATCGTCATGTCGGTGATGAACGGGTTTCGCGAAGAACTGGTGGGCCGTATTCTCGGCCTGAACGGTCACCTGAACGTCTATGCGACGTCCGGCCCGATGTATGATTATGAGGGGCTGGCGGCGAAAATCCGCAACACGGCGGGCGTCGAAAGCGTTCGTCCCATGATCGAAGGGCAAGTTCTGGTTTCCGCCAATGGTGCGGCCAGTGGCGCGATGGTGCGCGGCGTGGCCAAGGAAGACTTCGTAACCAAGCCGATCCTCGCCACCGGCATAACAGCGGGACAGGCCGGAAATTTCGAAGGCAACAATATCGCCATCGGGTCCGAAATGGCGCGGAAGATGAACTTGAAGATAGGGGACAGCCTGACAATCCTGTCACCGAAAGGCAAGGCGACGCCGTTTGGTTCCGTGCCGCGGTCCGGCAGCTATACCGTGGCTATCGTTTTCGATGTCGGCATGTATGAATACAATGCCGGTTTCGTGTTTATGCCGCTGCCTGCCGCGCAGAAATTTTTCATGATGGAAAACGCGGTCAACACGCTCGAAATCATGGCGGACTCTCCCATGAATATCACACGCGTGAAGGAAGACGTTGCTTTCGCTGTCGGGGCGGAAGGAAAAGTCTATGACTGGCGTGACGCCAACAAATCTTTTATCAACGCGCTGAATGTCGAACGCAATGTGATGTTCCTGATCCTGACGCTGATCATCATCGTCGCCGCGTTCAACATTATTTCTTCCATGATTATGCTGGTAAAGGACAAGGGTAAGGACATCGCCATCATGCGCACGATGGGCGCATCGCGGTCCATGATGCTCCGTATCTTTATCCTGACGGGCGCTAGCATCGGATTTGCCGGAACTTTTACGGGTGCGCTGCTGGGGATCGCCTTCGCCACGAATATCGAAAGCATCCGCCGTTTCCTTGAAAATCTTACAAATACCGAATTGTTCGCGGATGAAATCTATTTCCTGTCCAAACTTCCTGCTGTTATCGAATGGGAAGAAGTGACAACGGTCGTTGGAATGGCTTTGGTTATCTCTATCGCTGCGACGATTTATCCGGCGTGGCGCGCCTCGCGCCTGGACCCGGTGGAGGCGCTGCGCTATGAGTGACGTCCTTCTTAAAACCTCCGGCCTGCAACGCGTCTATCGCCAGGGCGGCGAAAGCCTGACGATCCTGCATGACGTGGATATTGAAATCCGTGCGGGGGAAATCGTCGCGCTTGTCGGTCCGTCCGGCTCCGGAAAATCGACGCTGCTCCAGATGGCAGGCCTGTTGGATCGCCCGACGTCGGGCAGCATCACGATTGCAGGGCAGGACGCCGTGACGAACGATGACGAGCACCGCACTGCGCTGCGCCGTAAATATCTTGGATTTGTCTATCAATTCCATTACCTGCTGCCGGAATTTACGGCGCTGGAAAATGTCGTGATCCCGCAGATGATTGCCGGGAAGAAAAAATCCGAGGCGGAAGACAGGGCCGTTGAACTTCTCACCCATCTCAAGCTCGACCACCGCCTGACCCACCGTCCCGCGCGCCTTTCGGGCGGCGAGCAGCAGCGCGTGGCCATCGCCCGCGCGCTTGCCAACGGGCCGAAACTATTGCTGGCGGATGAGCCGACGGGCAACCTCGATCCAGAAACCTCTAATGCCGTGTTCGATATGTTGACCGAACTGGTGCGTTCCACGGGCGTAGGCGCGCTGATCGCTACCCACAATATGGACCTTGCCGAACGTATGGATCGTATTCTGGAGCTAAAAGCAGGGCGGATAATCAGCTATTAAGCCTTGAAATTCGCGGCCCAGAACGTCCATAATCGCCCGATGGAGCCCTTCATTCACTTGCATGTTCATTCGGCCTATTCGCTGGCCGAAGGCGCGATCCCGGTTAAATCCGTGATTAAGAAGTGCAAGCTGAACAATATGCCTGCCGTTGCCATCACGGACACGAACAATCTGTTTGGTGCACTGGAATTTGCGCTTGCCGCCGCCGATGAGGGGGTGCAGCCCATCGTAGGATCGCAAATTACGATGGAGGATGGACGCCAGGTCGTCCTGCTGGTCCAGAACAATGACGGATATCTGAATTTGTCCAAACTGGTCAGCGACGCCTACATGGGCGGCGCAGGCGGGAAGGACTTTACGGCGAGCTATGCCGACCTTGTGGCGTGTGCAGCAGGCGTCATCTGCCTGTCCGGTGGCCCGGTTGCGGGTGTGCTCGATCCCGCGCGGCTGGATTTTCTGCATGATGCTTTCGGCGACCGTTTTTATATCGAGCTGCAGCGGCATGAACTGGTGAGCGAGATGCAGGCCGAAGAGGGCCTTCTCGATTACGCCTACGCGAAGAACGTACCCATTGTCGCGACCAATGATTGCTACTTCGCCGATCCGTCCATGCATGCGGCGCATGACGCGCTGCTCTGCATTGCCGAAGGACGATATGTCACCGAAGAAGATCGGCGCAAGGTCACGAAGCACCATTTCTTCAAATCCTCCGCCGATATGGAGAAAATGTTTTCGGATCTGCCTGAGGCGGTCATCAACACGCGCGTTATTGCGCAACGCTGTTCTTTCCTTCTCAAGTCCGTTAAGCCGATCCTGCCGCCGTTCAAAACCGAAAGCGGTCTGAACGAGCCGGAAGAACTGCGCAAGCAGGCGGCAGAGGGCCTCGAATGGAGGCTGGAAAATTACGTGGCCGCGGATGTCGATCGCACGCCGTATCGTGAGCGCCTGGAGTTTGAGTTGAACACCATCGTCCAGATGGGCTTTCCCGGCTATTTCCTTATTGTTTCCGACTTTATCAAATGGGCAAAAGATCACGGCATCCCGGTAGGTCCAGGACGGGGATCGGGCGCGGGTTCCGTCGTTGCATGGGCGCTGAAAATCACCGACCTTGATCCGCTGCAATTCAACCTGCTGTTTGAACGCTTCCTGAACCCCGAACGCGTTTCCATGCCGGACTTCGACGTTGACTTCTGTCAGGACCGCCGGGATGAGGTGATCAAATACGTGCAGGAGCGCTA
>JBDHTU010000093.1:0-6282 GCA_039808805.1 Micavibrio sp. | reverse complement strand
CCGGGCGTGATGAAGATGGTCAAAGTCTTCGTCGCCATCAAACGCAAGATGCAGCCGGGCGACAAAATGGCCGGCCGTCACGGAAACAAAGGCGTCGTCTCCCGCATCATGCCGCGTGAAGACATGCCGTATCTTGAAGACGGTACGCCGGTCGATATCGTGCTGAACCCGCTCGGCGTTCCCTCGCGTATGAACGTCGGTCAGATTCTCGAAACGCACCTTGGCTGGGCATCCGCCGGCCTCGGCAAGCAGATCGGTGAGATGATCGACTCCTTCAACGATGTGAAAAATCCGGCTGCCGGCGAAGTCAAAAAGCTGAAAGACAAGCTGAAAGACGTTTACGGCGACCGAGAGTTCAAGGAACGTGTGTCCCAGCTGGACGACGAGCAGATGGTCGAAATGGCCAAGAACCTGCGCGGCGGCGTGCCGATGGCGACACCGGTATTCGACGGTGCGCATGAGGGCGACATTAACGAACTTCTGGCGCAGGCCGGTCTGCATACCTCTGGTCAGATGACTCTGATCGACGGACGCACGGGCGAAAAATTCCACCGTCCGGTGACCGTCGGCATGATCTACATGCTGAAGCTGCACCACCTCGTCGACGACAAGATCCACGCCCGCTCGATCGGTCCGTACTCTCTCGTTACGCAGCAGCCCCTGGGCGGTAAAGCCCAGTTCGGCGGTCAGCGCTTCGGGGAAATGGAAGTCTGGGCGCTCCAGGCCTACGGCGCGGCCTACACGCTGCAGGAAATCCTGACCGTGAAGTCCGACGACGTGGCTGGCCGTTCGAAAGTCTACGAAGCGATCGTCCGCGGCGAAGACAGCTTCGAGATCGGCGTTCCGGAATCCTTCAACGTTCTGGTCAAGGAACTGAAGGCGCTCGGATTGAATGTCGACATGAAGCAGTCGGGTACGAAGTGACGGAGTGCTTAGGCCCGAAAGGGCCTTAGCCAACCCGTCATCCCCGCGAAGGCGGGAATCCATGGGACGGATAGATTTAACTACGAAGACACGAAGTTTTTTATAGAGCTAGGTTAATGAGCGGACTGGAAGAGAAATTACGGGCGAAGGCGCAGTGCCGTTTATTGGCGCTGCGCTTTAATGGTGCCACTCAGGGTTTAACTCAAGTAGCCAACATAATATTGTTGGAAGCTGTACGAGGGACTTTGGAAAGTTTGACAAGATTTAATGATGGAGCAATTCATGAAGCCTGCGTGACATGTCGTGGAGTTTATGCAGACAATTCTTTTAAACAAGAACAAGGTTTAAATAATTTTTTCGTTCATTTTGTAGAAGGAACAGAAATATCAAAATGGGAAACACGAAAAGGAAGCCCTGAAAATGATGGGAATGCCAGTTATTTTAGACCTGTCGATGATCAAAAATTCGGGGAAGGAAAATTGTACGGCTTGGAAATCGGTCTTGGTATAGAACCTGATGGTGGGCCATATGCAGATTGTGGCCCTATAATAAGAGAGGGCGAAAATAAAGCAAAACTTATGTGGTCATATAGGTTTGTATAGATTGAATGGATCCCCGCCTTCGCGGGGATGACGACAGAAAAAAGAAAACGAACGAAACAAAATGAACATAGGCAATATCATCGCAGCAGCTATTCTCGCCGTCGGCATCGCCGTCGGTGGTTGTTTCGTTGGCCATGGCCTGTTCGACTTCCGCGGGAGCGCGCGTTCTGTCGAAGTGCGCGGTCTTGCCGAGCGCCAGGTGAAAGCCGACATTGCGGTCTGGACGGTACGTCACGGCGCCAACGCGCCAAGCCTTGCAGAGGCGCAGACGCAGATTGCCCGCAATTCCGAGGCCCTGCGCAAGTTCTTTACGGCCAGCGGCATAAAGGACGAAGAAATAACGGTCGGTGACGGCTCCGTCTGGGAGGACCGCCGCAACGACGGGACGATTTATTACAATGTGGACCGTTCTTTCATTGTCCGCACGAAGAATATCGACACGGTGCAGGCCGCAAACCAGAAAGTATACGATCTTGTCAGCGAAGGCGTCGTCATCCGTTCCGCCACGCCGCGCTATACTTTCACGGGCCTGAACGCGATCAAGCCCGACATGATCGGTGAGGCAACAAAGAATGCCCGTGAAGCGGCCCAGCGTTTCGCGCAGGATTCCGGCAGTGATGTCGGTGCAATTCTCAGCGCGAACCAGGGACTGTTCAGCATCGCCGCCCGTGACGGCGGCGGCGGCGAAGACGAAAGCCAATTTGTAGATAAAACCGTGCGCGTTGTGACCACGGTGAATTTCATGATTAAAGACTAGGTTTTAGAGAAGGCAGGAAAAAATGAACGAACTGATGAACCTCTTCGGCGCTCCGCAAGGCCCGCAAAGCTTCGACCAGATCCGCATCGCGATCTCCTCTCCGGAGCAGATCCTTTCGTGGTCCTTCGGCGAAGTGAAGAAGCCGGAAACGATCAACTACCGCACCTTCAAGCCGGAGCGCGACGGTCTGTTCTGCGCCCGCATCTTTGGACCGATCAAAGATTACGAATGTCTGTGCGGCAAATACAAGCGCATGAAATACAAGGGGATCATCTGCGAGAAGTGCGGCGTCGAAGTCACACTGACCAAAGTCCGCCGCGAGCGCATGGGTCATATCGAACTGGCGTCCCCGGTCGCGCACATCTGGTTCCTGAAATCCCTGCCGTCCCGTATCGGCCTGATGATCGACCTGACGCTGAAAGAACTGGAAAAAGTCCTGTACTTCGAAGCCTATGTCGTTCTCGAACCCGGCATGACGCCGCTGAAGCCGCTTCAGCTGCTCTCCGAAGAAGAGTTTATGAATGCGCAGGATGAATACGGCGAAGAAAACTTCCGCGCCGGGATCGGCGCCGAGGCGCTGAAAGAAATCCTGCAAAACGTCAATCTGGAAGAAGATCTGGCGAAATGCGAAGAAGACCTCCGCGAAACCTCTTCCGAAGCCAAGCGTAAGAAACTGGTCAAGCGCCTGAAGCTTCTGGAATCGTTTATCACGTCGGGCACGCGCCCTGAATGGATGATCCTCGATGTCGTGCCGGTTCTGCCGCCGGAACTGCGCCCGCTCGTACCGCTCGATGGCGGCCGTTTTGCAACATCCGACCTGAACGACCTGTACCGCCGCGTCATCAACCGTAACAACCGTCTGAAGCGCCTGATGGAACTGCGCGCGCCCGATATCATCGTGCGCAACGAAAAACGTATGTTGCAGGAAGCCGTCGACGCGCTGTTCGACAACGGCCGCCGCGGCCGCGTTATCACCGGCGCAAACAAGCGTCCGCTGAAATCGCTCTCCGACATGCTGAAAGGGAAGCAAGGTCGCTTCCGTCAGAACCTGCTCGGCAAGCGCGTCGACTACTCCGGCCGTTCGGTGATCGTTGTTGGTCCTGAACTGAAACTGCACCAGTGCGGCCTGCCGAAGAAAATGGCGCTCGAACTGTTCAAACCGTTCATCTACCACAAGCTCGAAATCTACGGCATGGCCTCTACGGTCAAGGCCGCGAAGAAGATGGTGGAGAAAGAGCGTCCGGAAGTCTGGGACATCCTCGAAGAAGTTATCCGCGAGCACCCGGTTCTCCTGAACCGCGCGCCGACACTGCACCGTCTCGGCATTCAGGCGTTCGAACCCACGCTGATTGAAGGTAAGGCGATCCAGCTGCACCCGCTCGTCTGCACGGCGTTCAACGCCGACTTCGACGGAGACCAGATGGCCGTTCACGTTCCGCTGTCGATTGAATCGCAGCTGGAAGCACGTTGCCTGATGATGTCGACGAACAACATTCTCTCGCCAGCCAACGGCAAGCCGATCATCGTTCCGTCGCAGGACATCGTTCTGGGTCTCTATTACCTGACGATCCAGCGCGAGGGCGAAAAAGGCGAAGGCATGATCTTCCGCGGCCCGGGCGAAATCAGCCACGCACTGGCCGAAGGCCATGTCTCGCTGCACGCGAAAATCAAATGCCGCTACCACGGCGTCGATGCGGATGGCAACAAACAGACCACGCTGGTCGAGGCGACGCCGGGCCGGATGCTGCTGTCCGAACTGTTCCCGCGTCACAAGAACCTGCCGTTCTCGCTGATCAACAACGTCCTGACGAAAAAGGAAATCACGAACCTGATCGACACGGTGTACCGTCACTGCGGTCAGAAAGAGACCGTGATTTTCTGCGACCGTATGATGAAGCTCGGCTTCCGCCATGCGTGCACGGCCGGTATTTCCTTCGGTAAGGATGACATGATCATTCCGAAAGAGAAAGAAAAGCTGGTCGCGGAAGCTACCGCCAAGGTTGCTGAATACGAACAGCAATATCAGGACGGTCTGATCACCAAAGGTGAAAAGTACAACAAGGTGGTCGACATCTGGTCGCGCTGCACGGACGACGTTGCGGGCGCGATGATGAAGCACATCTCGAACGTCAAGGAAGTCGGCCTGAACTCCGTTTATATGATGGCCCATTCCGGCGCGCGGGGTTCCGCCGCCCAGATTCGTCAGCTTGCCGGTATGCGCGGCCTGATGGCCAAGCCGTCGGGCGAGATCATCGAAACGCCGATTATCTCGAATTTCAAGGAAGGTCTGTCCGTACTTGAATACTTCAACTCCACGCACGGCGCGCGTAAAGGTCTGGCCGACACTGCGTTGAAAACAGCGAACTCCGGTTACCTGACACGCCGTCTGGTTGACGTGGCCCAGGACGCCGTTGTCAACGAAACCGATTGCGGTACGACCGAAGGTGTCACCATCCGCGCCGTCATGTCCGGCGCCGACGTTATCGTCGGTATCGGCGAACGTTCGCTGGGTCGCGTCGTTCTTGACGATGTCAAGGATCCGGTTACGGGCAACGTCATCGTCAAGAAGAACGAGATGATCGACGAAAACCTGGCCGAGCAGATTGAAAAGGCCGGTATCGATGCCATCAAGGCCCGTTCGGTTCTTACTTGCAACACGCGTAACGGCGTCTGCGCCCATTGCTACGGCCGTGACCTCGCACGCGGCACGATGGTCAATATGGGCGAAGCCGTCGGTGTTATGGCCGCCCAGTCCATCGGTGAGCCGGGTACTCAGCTGACGATGCGGACCTTCCACATCGGCGGCGCGGCACAGCGCGGGGCGGAGAAATCCTCGTTCGAAGCGGCGCTCGACGGTAAGGTTGAAGTGCGCAACGCGAACGTGGTTAAAAACTCCTCCGGCGTTTCCATCGTCATGGGCCGCAACACGGAGATCATCCTGATCGATGCCAAGGGTAAGGAGCGCGCTGCGCACCGTGTGCCTTACGGCGCACGCTTGCTGATCGATGACGGGGCTAAGGTCAAGATCGGTGAAAAGCTGGCTGAATGGGATCCGTTCACCATGCCGATCATCACGGAAAAAGACGGTATCGTGAAATTTGCGGACCTCGTCGAGGGTGTTTCCATCGCCGAACGCACGGACGAAGCCACGGGTATCACGAGCCGCGTCGTTATCGACTGGCGTTCCCAGCCGAAGGGCGGCGAATTGAAGCCCCGTATCTCCCTGACCAACAAGAAGGGAGAAACGATCACGCTGCCGAACGGTCTGGCGGCCAACTACTACCTGTCTGTCGACACCGTCCTGTCCGTAGAAAACGGTGCGGAAGTGAAAGCAGGGGACATTATCGGCCGTATCCCGCGCGAAACGTCCAAGACCCGCGACATTACCGGGGGTCTGCCGCGCGTGGCCGAACTGTTCGAAGCGCGCCGTCCGAAAGACTTCGCGATCATCTCCGACACGGACGGACAGGTCGAGTTCGGCAAGGATTACAAATCCAAGCGCCGCATCATCGTCAACCCGACCGACAAGACGATCGAGCCGAAGGAATATCTCATTCCGAAAGGCCGTCACCTGGCCGTTCAGGAAGGCGACTATGTCCGCAAGGGCGATCCGCTGCTCGACGGCGCGATGGTGCCGCACGACATTCTGGACGTTATGGGCGTCGAGGCTCTGGCCGAATACCTCATCAACGAAATCCAGGATGTTTACCGTTTGCAAGGGGTTAAGATCAACGACAAGCACATCGAAGTCATTGCACGCCAGATGATGCAGAAGATCGAGATCCTGGCTGTCGGCGATACGACCTTCCTCGTGGGCGAACATGTCGACCGTGAAGAGTTCGAAGCCACGAACCAGAAGTACCGCGCCGAAGGCAAGATTGCCGCCGAAGGCAAGCCGGTATTGCAGGGTATCACGAAGGCATCGCTGCAAACGCGTTCCTTCATCTCGGCGGCGTCCTTCCAGGAAACCACGCGCGTCCTCACCGAAGCCGCAACGCA
>JBDHTU010000092.1:0-6291 GCA_039808805.1 Micavibrio sp. | reverse complement strand
TTCCAGCGTTTGCACGCGCGCGGCATCGCGCTGCGCCTGCTGCTTCCGCGCCCATGCGGCCCAGGGATGGCGGGAGGGGTTCAGCGGCTCCGCCCAGCAGCGGCAATTGTAATCGTCGCCCGGATGCTCGCCGTCGTCCGACGGGTCGTTCCACGAATAGATTTTCCCCTCGCGCAGCGCATGTTCGTGCCGCACCTTGCCGTCGCCCGCCGTGCGCCAGATATAACGCTCGGCCGCGCCGAGATCGTCCAGCGCCTCGGTCAGCTTTCGTTCGGTCACGCTGCCTGGCCCCGGCGCATCGCCGAACGGAACGTTCTGGGCGCGTTGAAACGCGTGGAGCGCATCGCGATAGCCGGCCTCGCGCGCATCGTCCGTCATGCCGCTCTCTTCGTCCGGCACGTAATAGCCGAGGCGGTTCAGCGCCTGTTTGTACCAGAGGATGTCGGGCAGCCCGTCCTGCGATTTCGGGCGGCGCGGCATGCAGACGATGCCCCCGCGCGGGGGCTTTTCGTCTTTGTTGCGCTGTTCCCGGATGGACATGCGCCGCTTTCCTTTCCGCCCGCGGGATGGCGGGCCAAATAAAAAACCGCCTTTGCGCAGGCGGCCGGAACGAAGGCCTCCACGCAAAAGCGGTCCAAAATCATTTAGGAATATAAGTCTAAATGAAACTGTTTGTCAACGTGTTTCTTTCCGGTGCGCGGGCTTTACAGCCCTTATCATTCGCCCTAGATTCCGGCCCATGACACACGAACCCGCACATCCCGCCCAGACCAGGGAATTCACGATTTTGATGGCCATGCTGATGTCCGTCGTGGCGATTTCGATCGACGCGCTGCTTCCGGCGCTCGGCGTGATCGGGCGGGAACTGCGGCTCGAAAACCAGAACCACGCGCAATACCTGATCAGTTTCATCTTCGCAGGCATGGCCATCGGCCAGCTGATCGCGGGGCCGCTTTCGGACGCGCTGGGCCGGAAGAGAATTCTTTACTGGGGGATTTCGCTCTACCTCGTCGGCAGCGCGGTCTGTTTTTTTGCCGGATCGCTGGAGACCATGCTGCTCGGCCGGTTTATCCAGGGGCTTGGCGTATCGGGGCCTTACGTCTCCGCCGTCTCCATCGTGCGCGATAAGTTTGCCGGGCGGCAGATGGCCAAGGTGATGTCGCTGATCATGATCATCTTCATGATGGTCCCCGCGCTGGCGCCGAGCCTCGGGCAGGCGGTGCTCCTCTATACGTCATGGCACGGCATCTTCGTTCTATATATCGTCTACGCGCTCATCGTCGCCGCGTGGATTTACATCCGGCTGGAAGAAACGCTGCCCAGGGAAAAGCGCATCCCGTTCCACGTGCCCAATATCCTCGACGGGTTCCGGCAGGTGTTCACGAACCGGATCACCATCTGTTACACGATATGCATGGGGTTGTGTTTCGGGGGGTTGATGGGATATCTCAATTCCTCGCAGCAGATTTTCCAGGACCAGTTCGGCGCAGGGAAAATGTTCAGCGTGTATTTCGGCGGGCTTGCCGTGATGATCGCGATTTCGTCGCTGACCAATTCGCGCCTCGTGGAAAAGCACGGCATGCGGTATCTTTCCTCGCGTTCCTACACGGCAATTGTCACGGCGTCTGCGATCTTTCTCGCCCTGCATGCGGTGGTCCCGATCACGCTGTGGATGTTCCTGGCCTATGCCGCCGTTTTGTTTTTCTGCTTCGGCCTGATCTTCGGCAATATGAACGCGCTGGCGCTGGAGCCGATGGGCCATATCGCAGGCATCGCCGCCGCGATTACGGGCTCCGTCTCCTCTATCATGTCGCTCAGCCTCGGCGCGATTATCGGGCAGATGTACAACGGCACGCTGGTCCCGCTGACCGGCGGCATCCTGATCCTGGGCGTCTGTGCGCTCGGCATGATGAAGCTGGCGCACAAGGATGAGCCGGCGTCCGCGGGCGTGTAAGCCGCATCCGCGGTATAATCAACGGGAGGCGGGACGGCCCGCTTCTTTTTCCAGACATCGTGGGGACGGCCCTGCACCGGCGAAAGGACAATCGTTATGGCGTGGGTTTATCTGTTTATCGCAGGCGTGTTTGAAGTGGTGTGGGTGATCGCCATGAAATACACGCAAGGCTTCACCAAACTGTTGCCGTCTGCCGCGATGATCGGCGCGATGCTGGTTAGCTTTGGCGCGCTGACGCTGGCGGTGAAGACACTGCCGCTCGGCACGTCCTACGCGGTATGGACCGGCATCGGCGCGGTCGGCGCGATGATCGCGGGCATCCTGCTGTTCGGGGAGAGCGCATCGCTGCCCCGCATCGCCAGCGCGGCCCTTATCCTTGCAGGGATTGCCGGCCTGAAACTGTCGGCCTGAGATCAGGCCGCTTTTTTGCGGGCTTTCAGGGCTTCGAGGATTTCTTCCGTGTGGCCTTCGACCTTGACCTTCGGCCAGATTCTTTCGATGACGCCGTTTTCGTCGATCAGGAATGTCGTGCGGTCGATGCCCATATATTTGCGGCCGTACATGGATTTTTCGATCCACACGCCGTAGCGTTCGCACACATCCCCGGCCTCATCCGAGGCGAGGGGGAATTGCAAATCGTATTTCGCCTTGAACTTGTCATGCTTTTTCACGCTGCATTTTGAGATGCCGACAATGGCGACGCCCAGCTTTTCAAAGGATTTGATATTTTCGGAGAAGGAACAGGATTCCTTCGTGCAGCCGGACGTGTCGTCCTTCGGGTAGAAATAGACCAGGATCTTTTCGCCCTTTTTGTCAGACAGGCGGAAATGCCCGCCATTGTCGGTGGGAAGATCGATGTCAGGGGCTTTGGAACCTTCTGTCAGCGTTGGCATTGGGATGTCGTCCTTCATATTGTTGCGATGGATTGACTCTGGCGTCTTGAACGACAAAGTCAAGCAGGATGCGGATGACAAGAGCGTAAAATTATCTTATTGTAAACAAAGACTTTATCCGACCAAGCCCGGCCCAAGGACCCCGCCCAAGGTGTTAAAGCCCATTTTGAAAATTTCACACCGGACGCTGGTGTTCACGCTGGAAGCCCTGGCGGTTATCGCGTTGCTGGCCGCCATCGTGGCGGGCATCCTCCTCTGGAAGGTATCGAAAGGCCCGGTCAGTGTCGGCTGGGCCAAGGATTACGTGCAGGAAGCGCTGTCCAGCGAAAGCGACGGGCGCAAGGTCACGTTCGACGACATGGTGTTTTCCTGGCCGGAACTGCAAGGGCCGTTCCGCCTCAACCTGTCCGGCCTGCGCGTGCAGATCGGCAAGGGGGAGGCGAACACATTGACCATCGACAAGGCGTCGGTCGGCCTTTCGCGCGGGGCGCTGCTTTTTGGCGTCATCCGCCCGGTCAGCGTTATCCTGCAATCCCCGTCGCTGGAACTGGTGCGCACACCGGAAGGCAGACTGAGCCTGTTTTTCGACAAGAGCGCCGCGGACAAGGCGCCGGAGGAAAAAGACCCGGCGGCCCCCGGGACGGGCGAGGAAGTAGCCCAGATGTTCCGCGACATGGCGCAACACAAGCGCGGGCGTTTCGTTTCCCGCCTTGATGAGTTCGCCATCGAAAACGCCAGCGTCGCCGTGCGCGATTATAAATTCGGGCTGTCATGGTACCTGACAGGATTCAACTTCCTGATGAAAGAACATCCGCAAGGCGTGTCCGCCTCCATCGTCGCGCCGCTTCCGGGCGGCCGCAGCGAGAGTGCGGAAATTTCCATGGACCTTGTCTACCGCACCAAGACGGACGATTTCCGCGGCATGGGGTATATCCGCGATATCAACCCGTATATTCTTTCGCGGTTCCTGCCTGTGCCGGATGTCCTCAGCGGGCAGGATCTGTATTTCACCGGCGATATCGGCGCGGCGTTCGACAACAATTTGATCCCGACATATTTGCGGTTGAAAGGCGCGATCCCGGAAGGGCAGATCTCGCTGCCCGCGGAATTCGATGCGCCGATCCCGCTCAAAAACATCCAGCTTGAGACGGAGTTCAGCGATACGAACGACCGCCTAAGCATCAAGACATTTTCCGGCGAAGTCGGCGGCATCGCGTTTCAGGGCGGCGGTGAAGCCAGCATGACGGATGACAGCATCTCCCTGCCCATTCAGATGAATGTAGCGAGCGCGCAGCTCTCCCAGGTGCCGCCGATGTTCCCGAAATCCGAACGGGACGGGCAGGCCTATAAATGGCTGGCGCAGAACATCCAGGGCGGATCGTTCAGCAACGTCAAGCTCGACATGCGGATCGATGCGCAAAGAACGCGCGATCCGGAATTGCAGCGCGACCAGTGGGAGGTAGACCTGCCCGTGTTCAAGCTGGGCTGGGATTTCACGGGCGCGAATGTTGAATACCATGACACGTTGATGAAGGCGGAGGATGCCAGCGGGTCCGGCATGCTCGACCTTGCCGCGGAAGTCCTGGACATCACCGGCGGCAAGGCGAAGATCGGCGCGATGCAGGGCGCGAATGTCAATGTCAAGGTAACCGAGCTGATGACCAAGGGCGCGGGGCATGTGACCGTGACCGCGGACCTGAAAGGCCCGATGGCGACGGCGCTCGATTACATCGCGGCAGAACCTATCGGCATGGATAAGGAGCGCATCGGCCTTGATGCCGCCACGGTGAAAGGAAATATCGAGGCGGCGCTGCGCGTCTCCCTTCCCACCACCAAGGAGGTGCCGAAGGAACTGGTCGAGGTCGACGTGAAGGGCACGATGAAAGATCTGGTTATTCCCGGTATCGTCAAGGGCTTGACGCTGTCCGGAGGGCCGCTGGACCTTGCCACCGAAGAGGGCGGTTTCCGTGTGAAAGGCACTGCGCAGCTGGCGGACCGCGACGTCAGCCTTGAATGGCACCAGTATTTCGAAAGCGCGGGCCATCCGTATTCCATGCAGATCAAGGCCAAGGCCGGTGCGGACCGCGAATTGCGCTACCATTTCGGCGTCGATCTTGACCGGTATATCAGCGGCACGATGCCGGTGGATGTTGTTTATACCGGCATGGGCGGCGGCGATGCGACGGTTGAGGTAAGCGGCGACTTAAACCCCATGCGCGTCTATATCGATCCGTTCAAGTTCGAAAAACCCGTCGGCACGCCGGGCACGGTAAAAGCGACCGCGCATCTGAAGAAAGATACGCTCAAGGAAATCACCGGCATCGAAATCAGGAGCCGCGATTTTTCCGTATCCGGCGCGCGTCTCGGTTTTGCGCCGCGCAATGGCAAGACGGCCGAACTGGATAGCGGCAGCCTGCCGGACGCGGTGATCGGCAAGACGAAGGCGAAGGTGACGTTCGACACGAAAAACGGGGCGCTGGACATCAAGGCGAATGCGTCGATATTCGACCTGGAGCCGTTCCTGGGCGGCACGGAAGCATCGGACATGTATACCGCGTCGCCGGAAAAGGAAAAAGTCCAGCCGATGAACATCTCGCTGAGCGCGCCGGTCATGCTGCTCAAGAACGAGCAAAAGGCGGCGGATACGAAAACGTTCGTCGCGCTGGATGACGATGGCGATATCACGCAACTGGAATATGACGCACGGCTGGAAAAGAGCAAACTGACGGCGCGTTTCAAGCCGGATACGCGCGGCGTGCGCACCTTCCGCCTTGATACCAACGATGCGGGCGCCGCGCTGCATGCCTTCGGCATTTATGAGAACGTGCGCGGCGGAACGTTGATCATCTATGGCGAGCCGAAGGAAGGCGATGCGCGCGGCAACCTGCACGGGTCGATGCGCATGGAGAATTTCCGCGTGGTCAAAGCTCCGGCGCTGGCGCGGCTGCTCTCCCTGATGAGCCTGTCCGGCGTGGGGCAGGTTCTCGGCAGCGAGGGGCTTGCGTTCACCAAACTGGAATCCGGGTTTGAATGGCGGTTCCGTCCGGAAGGAAACCTGCTGATCATCAAGGACGGCACGACATCGGGGTCAAGCATCGGCCTGACATTCTCCGGTGTGCTCGACCGCGGCAAGAAAACCACCGATATCGCGGGGACCATCATCCCGATCACGAGCGTGAACCAGCTTCTGGGTAAAATCCCGCTGATCGGCGATATCCTCGGCGGGGCGAGCGGCCTGATCGCGGCAACCTATTCGATGAAGGGGCCGACGAGCGACCCGAAAGTATCCGTCAATCCGCTGTCCGTCCTCGCGCCCGGCATCATCCGCCGCATCCTGTTCGAAGGCGGGTATGAAAGCAAAATCCCGGACGACCCGGAAAGACCTGCGCCCGCGCCGGAGAAGAAAGACGCCGCGCCGGCGCCATCGACCAACGCCAGCCCGAA
>JBDHTU010000091.1:0-6489 GCA_039808805.1 Micavibrio sp. | reverse complement strand
CAGTGTGTCATTTGAGTCACACCTGTGGGTTTTTGCGCAGCGTTTACAGAAATCATTTTTTTTATATTGAAAATGAGATACACTGATTCGCGTGTAAGTACTTTCTTAACCTTTTCTTGAAATCATCAAGAAAATATTTTCCAAAACCTAAGGAGATGGGAACTATGGCTACGAAGAAAAAACCTGCCGCTAAGAAACCGGCAAAGAAAATGGCGACGTCTGTTGTAAAAAAGACGGCTGCCAAGAAAAAAGTTGCTAAGAAAAAGCCTGCCGCTAAGAAAAAAGTCGTGAAAAAAACCGTTAAAAAAGCCACCAAAACGGTTAAAAAAGTAGCGAAGAAAAAGCCGGCTGCTAAGAAAAAAGTCGCCAAGAAAAAGTAATCTCGCTCTTTAGCGAGCTTTTTGCTTTTTAAGCGCCCGTACCTGGACATCCCGGTGCGGGCGTTTCTTTTCCCCTCCTTTCAAACTCGCGCAAACTGTCATATTATGACCATACTTGGCCGCTAACACCTATCGGGGGGCGGCGCGGGAACCTTCCTCCGGACCGTCCGGTTCGCACATCAATCACGTTAAGGATTTTGATAAAATGGCATTCGGCAAAACGTATTGGGGCAGGGTGAAAAGCTGGGCGGCGGGGCTGCCCGTTGTCGGGAAGGCCTTCACCGCCACCGTGCCGAAAATAGAGGAGATGCTCCGCCTGCCGCCGCCGCGCAAACCGGATGACGTACCCAACACCAAGCAATATGAAGAGCATCCTTCCACCGCCTATATGGATTTGAAGATGGCGTTCCGGGATGTCGGCCGGATGAACGCCATCATCGAAACGCTGGGCCGGGATTTTCTCACCGCCATGCCCGAGGGCGCGTATAAAAGCCGCCTCGGCCAGATCGCGTTTCTCTACCGCCGTATGCACGAGGAACTGGCCGACGAAAAGATCTCGACCGCCCTGAACGAATCCCACGCCCACCAGAAGAAAGAGCCGGCCAAATGGGACGAATGGGATTCCGCGAACCTGCGGGAGATGGAGGTGATGTACCGCCATGTCGCCCATGTGCCTGCCGACCTGATGGAGAAGAAGGCGCGTCTTGCCTATGAGGGCCGCCGCAAGCACCGGGACGTCCTCCGTTTCGACGACTGGGAAGAAGCCAAGCCATTCCTCGAAGATATGGTCGACCTGCAGCGCCGTATCGCCGAAGCCAAGATCCTGAAGGACAACGACCATGCGACCGATCCGCTCTACCAGGCGCTGATGCGCGAATATATGCCCGGCATCCGCCTGAACGATGTCGATATGCTGTTCTCGCGCATGGAAGATAAGCTCAAAGAGCTTCTTCCGTGGATCCTGGACGAACAGGGCAAACGCAAGGAGCCTGTGCCGCTGACCGGCCCGTTTCCCGCGGCGCAGCAAATGTGGCTTAACAAATCGCTTTTGAAAGTGATGGGATTCGATTTCCAGCGCGGGGGCCTGTATGAAACCGGGCACAACCCTGTCGAAGGCGGCACGCCGGACGACACGCGCCTTGTCATCAAGACGTCGGACGCCACCAACTTCCTCGATTCGATGAAGTCCGCGCTGCACGAAGGAGGCCACGGGATTTATATCCAGGGCCTGCCGCGCGAAACATGGCGGTATCAGCCCGTGGGGCAGGATCTCGGCGCCGCCATGCAGGAGGCGCAGGCGCTGCTGATCGAGATGATTTTAGGCCGTACGCGCGAATTTTTCCGCTATCTCGCCCCGCGCGTCGAGGGCCTGTTTCAGAAATTCGGCGACCCGGCGATGACGGCTGAAAATCTTTACCGCATCAAAACCTGGGTTCGCCCCGGCATCGATCGCAAAAGCGCGGACGAAGTCACCTACTTCTTCCATGTCCTGCAACGGATGCGGCTGGAGCGCGACCTGATCGCAGGCCGCCTGGCGGTCAAGGACCTGCCTGAGGCGTGGAATGCGGGCATGAAAGAGGTCTTGGGGGTAGAACCGCAATCTTATGCGCAAGGCTGCCTGCAGGACGTCCATTGGTTCGTCGGCAAGTTCGGTTATTTCCCGTCCTATACGATCGGCCACATGATCGCGGCCCAGATGCACGACAAGATGAAGCGCGACATCCAGAATATCCCTGAATTGATGGCCGCCGGGGATTTCATGCCGATCCAGATGTGGCTGGCGGACAAGATCTACCGCAACGGACGCCTGCGCCGCACGGACGACCTGCTGGAGGACATCACCGGCTCCCGCCTGACGCCGGGCCCGCTGATCTCCCACCTTCAGGACCGGTATCTGGAAGCTGCCTGAGGCTTGGAATCCCAGGCCCGTTGTGCTTAAACAATAGGCATGATCCGCTTTATCTCGACCCGCGGCGATAGCGCCGAAAAGACCTTTACCGAAGTGCTGCTGTCCGGCATGGCGCCCGATGGGGGCCTGTATGTTCCGACCAAATGGCCGAAGCTCGACCTGCACAAAATGGCGGGCATGGGCTACACGGATATCGCCTATCACGTGATCAAACCGTTCATTGGGGATGAAATCCCGGAGGCCGATCTTCAGGCGATGATCGTCGAAACCTATGAGAATAATTTCAAGCATTCCGCCGTCGCCCCGCTGGTGCAGGTCGGCCCGAATGCGTGGGTGATGGAACTTTTCCACGGTCCGACCATCGCGTTCAAGGACTATGCGCTGCAACTGCTCGGCCGCCTGTTCGAATACACGCTGGAAAAGCGCGGCGAAAAAGTCACCATCGTCGGCGCAACCTCCGGCGATACCGGGTCCGCCGCCATCGAAGGATGCAAGGGATCGCCGCACGTCAATATCTTTATCCTGCATCCCAAGGGCCGCACGTCCGAAGTGCAGCGCCGACAGATGACCACGGTAGATGCGCCGAATGTCTTCAACATCGCGCTGGAGGGAAATTTCGATGACTGCCAGAACGCGGTCAAGGCGATGTTCGCGGATGAATCCTTCCGCGGCGAGATGAACCTGTCGGCTGTTAACTCCATCAACTGGGCGCGGATCATGGCCCAGATCGTCTATTACGTGGCCGCCGCCGCCTCTCTCGGCGCGTCCGAAAAACGGAAGATCGGTTTCGCCGTTCCCACCGGGAATTTCGGCAACGTCTATGCCGCCTATTGCGCCATGCAGATGGGCCTGCCGGTTGAAAAACTCATTATCGGTTCCAACCGCAACGATATTCTGACCCGCTTCTTCGAAACCGGGGAAATGAAAGCGGCGGCGGTGGAGCCGTCCTTGTCGCCGAGCATGGATATTCAGGTCTCCAGCAATTTCGAACGTTTCCTGTTCGACTTGCTCGGCAGGAGCGCAGACGATGTGAAGGCCAAAATGCAATCCTTCCGCCAGAGCGGATCGTTCATGATGGACGACAAACACATGAAAAAGGCGCGGGAGATTTTTGAAGCCCACCGCTGCACGGACCCGCAGACCCTGACCATGATGGGCGAATGCTACCGTGAAACGGGGTATATGATCGATCCGCACACGGCCGTGGGCCTTTTTGCAGCATGGGCAAGCGAGCGTGACCCCGCAACACCGCTGGTCGCGCTGGCCTGCGCCCACCCGGCCAAATTCCCGGATGCCGTGGAAAAAGCCACCGGGGTTAGACCCGGCTTGCCACCCCACCTTGCCGATCTATATGATCGAAAAGAGATTTTTACCGTTTTGCCCAACGATCTGGGGAAAATTCAGACCTTTGTCAGAAAGAATGTAAAAGCATGAGCATCAAAGTCACTACCCTCGATTCCGGTCTGCGCGTCATCACCGATACCGTACCGGAAATGGAAACCGTGGCGCTGGGTGTCTGGGCCGATGTCGGAACGCGGCACGAAGATTTGAAACACAACGGCGTCGCGCATATGGTCGAACATATGATGTTCAACGGCACGCCCACCCGCACGTCGCGCCAGATCGCCGAGGCAGTGGAGGATGTCGGCGGCCAGATCAACGCCTATACCAGCCGGGAAATTACGGCCTATTATATCCACCTGCTCAAAAATGACATGCCGATGGCGATGGACATTTTGTCTGACATCCTTCAGCGCCCGACCTTTCCCGACAATGAACTGGAAAAGGAACGCGGCGTCATTCTTCAGGAAATCGGCATGACGAACGATACGCCGGACGATGTGGTGTTCGACCATTACCAGGAAACCGCCTATCCGGGGCAGGCCCTCGGCGCGCCTATTCTTGGCCGCGAAGACATCATCCAGACCATGAAAAAGGAAACGCTGTATGATTACGTCCACCGTTTCTACACGCCGGAAAAACTGGTGATTTCTGCCGCCGGCAACGTCGACCATGATGCCTTTGTCCATACGGCGCGTACGATGTTTGCCGACCTGCCCAAGGACACGCATCAATCCTACGCCCCCGCAAAATATGCCGGCGGCGATACGCGCACCGAAAAGGAGCTGGAGCAAAGCCATGTTGTTCTGGGCTTTCAAGGGATCGACCGGGAAGACCCGGATTATTACTCGGCCGTTATCCTTGGTACGGTACTTGGCGGCGGGATGTCCTCGCGCCTGTTTCAGGAAATTCGGGAGAAGCGCGGCCTTGTCTATTCCATCTATTCCTCCCATTCCGCCTATCATGATGACGGTCAGTTTGAAATCTATGCCGGGACGGGCCCGGAAAATCTCGATAAGCTGATTCCGGTTACGTGTGAGGAAATCGTCAAGATCATGCAGGAGCCGATCAGCGAGGCGGAACTCGCCCGCGCCAAGGCGCAGATCAAAGCCGGGATTTTGATGAGCCGTGAATCCATGCTTTCCCGCGCCAACCGTCAGGCGAAATTCCTGATCAATTTCAACCGTGCGCCGGACGTGTTGCAATTGATCGCACAGGTCGATGCGGTTACGGTCTACAGCGTCCAGAAAATCGCCCAGAAAATCTTTACCGGAAAACCCACGCTGGCCGCGCTCGGCCCCATCAAAACGCTGGAATCCTACGACAGGATTTCACAGCGCCTCGCCGCGTAAGGGCAATCCATGTTCTGGCCGTCCAGGGACAAAAGCGCCTCTTCCGAAGAGGTCGCGCTTTACTCGCCGCGCCTGTGCCTGCGTCCTGCAAGGTTTTCCGATTACGATCAATGGGTGGAAGTGCGCGCACGCAACCGTGACTACCTGAAACCGTTCGAACCGGCATGGCCGAAAGCAAGCCTTGAGCCGGATTTTTTCCGCCGCCGCATAGAGCGCCTCATGCATGACTGGAACGCAGACCGCACCTATGCCTTCGTTATTCTTGATCGCAGCACGAATGCGCTGATCGGCGGGCTGAACGTCAACAACGTCACGCGCGGCGCCGCGCAATACGCGACGCTCGGCTACTGGCTGGACGAGGCGAGGCAGGGAAACGGCTATATGACCGAAGCGGGGCATGTCGTGCTCGGCTTTGCCTTTAAGGCGTTGGAACTCGCGCGCTTGAATGCGGCGACCCTGCCGCACAATCTGAAAAGCCAGGCGATGCTCAAGCGTCTCGGTTTTTCCGAAGAAGGGTTTGCCCGCACCTATATCCAGATCGAGGGGCGGCGTCAGGACCATGTCCTGTTCGGCCTGAATGCGGAAGAGTACTCAGGCCCGGCCCGAAATACCTGAAATCATACCCGGCTTGATGCCGATCACGGCGAACGCGTTTTCCCACATTTCGTCATGACGCGTGTTGAAGACGATTTCATGGCTGGCAGGAACGCTAAGCCAGACATTGTCCTGCAATTCTTTTTCAAGTTGGCCCGCGCCCCACCCGGCATAACCGAGCGTGAACACCATCTTTTCCGGGCGGTAGCCGCCGACGATGGCGCGCAGGGAATCGATTGTGCCGCTGATGGAAAAAAGATCGTCGATATGGATCGTGTCCTTCTGCGAAAAATCGGCGGAATGGAGGAGGAATCCGTGAATCCCCTCGACCGGGCCGCCGGCCATGACCGGCATTTTTTTCAGCGATTCGTCCAGCGGCTTTTCCGGCACGACGCCGACCTGGCGCAGCACGTCGGCGAAGTCCGGCGAGGGCAGGGGATTGTTGATGACCATGCCCATCGCCCCTTTCGGGTCGTGCGCGCCGATGAAAATGACGGCGCGGTGGAACCGCGGGTCGTTCATCTGCGGCATGGCGATCAGGAGATGGCCTTTCAGGGAAGCGAAGCTGTGGGATTGGTCTTTTTCGATCATGGGAGTATAGTTTCAGATGCGGGGACCGCGCGCAACCAAGGCAGGCATCTATGAAAAAGCTTCTCACCATCTTTTTTTGCATGAATTTTTTTTCCACAGCAAGCTGGGGACAAGATATCGCGCAGGCCGAACATATCCATGCAAAAATTCTTTCGGCGCAAAGCGGCGTCGGCATGGAAAAAGAACTCGACATGGGGGTTGCCGTCGAACTTGAACAAGGCTGGTATACTTACTGGCGCATGCCGGGCGAAACGGGACTCGCGCCGTCGTTCGACTGGTCGAAATCGGAAAACGTCAAGGACGTAAAAATTCACTGGCCCGC
>JBDHTU010000090.1:0-6528 GCA_039808805.1 Micavibrio sp. | reverse complement strand
TCATGCAGGATGCGGGGGTTAAGGCCTTCGCAGATTGCAATGAATGGGAAAGCGCGCTTTGCGCCATCGTTCTCGCGCTGGAACCGAAATGCCGCACTTACCGCTTTATGGAGGCGCTGCCCTTCGGCCGCGACAACCTGTCCGAAGAAGACGTTCTTAACACCATGGCGCGCCTCGGCTATTTCTCCCGCCGCATTGAAACCCGCGCGGACAAGATTGACCCCCGCCTCCTGCCTGCCCTTTTCGTCGGGGCGAACGGCACGCCGACGATCCTTCTGGGGTTTGAAGATGATGGACGCGCCAAGGTTTTCAGGAACAATGCGCTGTCTTATCTTCAGACGGGCCGCCGCGCGCTGTCTGCAACGGGGCATGCTTACGTCTTTGAACGGTATGATGAAAACCGTCCGTCTACGTCAAAGTTCGTGCGCTCCGGCACGAACTACGGCTGGTTCCGCGCCCTGCTCGGCCGTTTCCATGGAACCTTCGCACAGATTTTAAGCGCGGGACTGGTGATCAACCTCGTGTCGCTTACCACGCCACTGATGATCATGCTGGTTTACAACCGTGTCATCGCAACCGGAACGCCCGATGTTCTGCCGATGATCCTTGTCGGTATGGGGCTTGCCGTGATTTTTGAAGCGTTCCTGCGCGGCGTTCGCTCACGCGGCCTTTCGTGGATCGCCGCCCGCATGGACAATATCGTCGGAAACAAGATCTTCGCCCATATGGTCGGCCTTCCCCCGTCAATGATTGAGCGCGCCTCGGTTGCCTCCCAGATCGCGCGTATCAAAACCTTTGAATCGATCCGCGATTTCTTTTGCAGTTCCGTATTCCTATCGCTGATCGAACTTCCCTTCGTCGCCCTGGCGGCTCTGGCCATCTATGCCATTGCCGGCCCTCTCGTCCTTGTACCTCTCGCCATGTGCGCGGTGTATCTCCTGTTTTTCTACGTGGTCTACAAACAGGTAAAAAAATCCATCCGCCTTGCCGCCAAGGCCAGCACCGCGCGCCAGCAATTCGCCATCGAAACATTTGAAAAAATCCGCGGTGTGCGCGCCTATGGCCTGACCGATTTGTGGGAAACCAAATTCCGGGACCTGTCGGGAAAGGAAATGATGGCCCACTTTCGCCTGAACTTCCTCGGTATGGCCGGGGAAACGCTCGGGAACGCACTCACAGTCATCGCCGCCATCCTTACCGTATCGCTCGGCGCCCATATGATCTGGGCCGGAACCCTTTCCACAGGGGCACTGGTCGCAACCATGATCCTCGTCTGGCGCGTTATCACGCCGTTCTACAGCATCTGCACCATGGTGCCACGTATGGAACAACTGCGCCAGTCCGTGATTCAAGTCAACACGTTGATGGATATCGAAACGGAACACCAGACGGCAAAATTCGCCTCCGTCCTGCCCGCCATCAAAGGGCATGTCGTGTTCACCAACGTCGCGCTTAAATACGGCGATGATGCCGACCCCGTTTTATCCAATATAGATTTCGAAGCGCGCGCCGGAGACCTCGTCGCCATCACTGGGGAAAACGGCGCGGGAAAATCCAGCCTTCTGAAAATGATCAAGGGATTGTATCGTCCGACCGCCGGATCGGTTTTGATCGACGGGTTTGATATTCGCCAGCTCGACGCCCCCGCCTTCCGCAAACAGATCGCCTATGTGCCCCAGCAGCCGGATTTCTTTGACGGCACCATCATCGACAATATGCGCCTTTGCAATCCCATCGCTTCTCTGGAGGATATCAACGCCGCGCTGGATCTTGCCGATGCGCAGGACGATATCGCCCGCCTTTCAAACGGGCTGGACACACGGATCGGCCGCTATAGTGCGGCCACCCTCCCCGGCAACCTCGCCCTTCGCCTGTCGCTCGCACGTCTCTACCTCCACACCGCGCCAGTCTTGCTTTTGGATGAGGTTCCGAACGTTCTCCTCACAGGCCGCGCGGGAAAAAACCTGAAGGATTATCTTGCCCGCAACAAGGGCAGTCGCACCTGCTTCCTAATTACATACCGCGATGATTTCCTGCGCATGGCCGACACCGTAATTCTTCTGCGCCGCGGCGAAACCCCGCTGATCGGCCCGGCAGACCGCATGATGACCCTTACAACGGAGGCTTTGGCATGATGATGACATCCGAAACACAACTGAAATATCTTTCGCAGGCCGTGCAGCTCGAAGAGGCTGTCAGCCCCGCGATCATCCGCACGACGATGGCAACGATCGGCCTTGCCCTGCTGGCCTTCACCGTTTGGGCGGGATTTACCAATATCAACGAAGTGGCGAGAACGCCCGGTGAAGTGGTGCCAAGCGGTTACCAGCAGGTTGTCCAGCATCTCGAAGGCGGGATCGTCGGCAGGATTCTTGTCGCCGAAGGCGATATCGTCAAACCGGGACAGGAATTGATGGAACTGAACGGCGCGGGCCTCCTCGAAGATCTTGAGCGCGCGCGGAGCAAGCAGGTCGCCCTGCAAATGCAGGAAGAACGCCTGCGCGCTTTTATAGAAAAACGCCAGCCGGATTTCTCGGCCTTCTCAGGCGAACATCAGGATATCGTGCGCGACCAGGTCAGCTTTTTTTCCAGCATGTCCAGCGTCAATGAGGAAGAGCGCAAGATCATCGCCGACCAGATCGAACAAAAACGCCGCGTGATTGCGAGCCTTTCTTTGGAACTTTCAACGGCCCAGCAAAATCTTGTCATCGCGCGCGAGCTGTTCTCCAAACGCAAAGAACTTCATGGAAAAGGCTATCTTTCCGATACGAAATATCTTGAAGCGCGACAAGGCATGAACGCGATTGAGGGCGACATTTCCCAGATCAAGAGCCGCATATCGGTGGCGCAGGCCGAGATTGCCGAATATAGAAACCGTCTTTCTTCCTTGGGGTTCAGCCAGAAGGACCGTGCCAACGAACGGCTGGATGCCGTCATCACCGAAAGGCTTCAGCATGAGGAAACCCTGCGCAAGCTGGAAGACCGCAGCGGCCGCCTCGCCATCCGCGCGCCGATCGGCGGCATCGTCAAGGGGCTTGCCGTCAACACGATTGGCGCGGTGATAAAACCCGGCGAAGTGCTTATGGAAGTCGTACCGGTGGACAAAGACCTTGTCGTGCAGGTGAAAATACCGCCGCAGCATATCGGCCATCTCCGCCTCGGCCAGCCGGTGAAGGTGAAATTCAGCAGCTTTGATTTTTCCCGCTACGGCCTGCTCGACGGAAAACTGGAGCAGGTTTCCGCAACCACGTTCAGCGGCGAAGGCGGTGAACGTTATTACCAGGGCCGCATCCAGCTGGACAGAAACTATGTCGGAAAGGACAAATCGAATTTAATTGTGCCCGGCATGACTGTGATGGCCGAAATCGTCACAGGGGAAAAAACCATCCTCCAATACCTCCTCAAACCCATCCACAACTCCCTGAAAACTGCATTCAGCGAAAGGTAAGATCATGCAAGCCATCGACAACATCGTCCCTTTCCTGCGCCGCGACGAACGAATCCTGACCATCCTCGTGGTGGAAGACGACCGGATCGAACGCATGTTCATGGAAGAACAGATCAAGGACCTCGGCCATGTCATGACCGCGGCGGAGAACGGGGAACAGGCGCTGCAAAAACTGCGCGATGCGGCAAATCCCATCGATATCATCCTGATGGACAAGATGATGCCCGTGATGGACGGCCTCACCGCCGTGCGGCGAATCAAGGAAGATGCGGATCTACGCAAAATCCCGATCGTCATGATCACGGGCGCCGCCACCGCCAGGGACATACAGGAAGGGATCGACGCCGGGGTGTTTTACTACCTCACCAAGCCGGTGAACGAGGACGTACTCAAATCAGTCCTGTCCGCCGCGACGCGCGAGGCGAACCGGATGCGTGCGTTGAACGAGGAGCTTGGACGCCACAAATCCTCTTTCAACCTGATCAACACTTGCAAATTCCATTTCCGCACGCTGGACGAGGCGGAATCCCTTGCCGCCTTCATGGCGCATTGTTTTCCGGACCCGCAGCGCGTCCTCCCCGGCCTTGCGGAATTGATGCTCAACGCGGTCGAACACGGCATTTGCGAAATCGGCTATGAACGAAAATCTGATTTGATCGATTCCGGCACGCTGCGGGCGGAGGTTCAACGCCGCCAGAGCCTGCCCGAATACAAGGACCGCTTTGCCGAAGCCGTAATTACACACAAGGATAACGGAATTTATGCTGTCATCGCGGACCCCGGCGCCGGTTTCCAGTGGCGGCAATATATGACGATAGAGCCGTCGCGCGCGCGGGACAATCACGGCCGCGGTATCGCGCAGGCGAATGCGCTCAGCTTTGACAAGCTTACCTACAATGAATCCGGAAACCAGGCCATCGCCTTCGTCGGCAAGACTCCGCCCTTGCAATGGTAATCTCCATAAAACGCTATCCTATATCTTTCCCTGCAGCGCGATTCTTGATGACCTGTAATGACCCGCTTAAAGAATTTTAAAGATCGAGCTGAACTTTTTAAGATCCTGCGCGTTCTTGCAGGAGCGGGCTTTTGTGCAGATGCGAAGAAAAATGTTTGGTTTTCAGAACATCCTGCGCTAGACTCTGCTGCAGTGAAGCAAAAGAACAGGGAAATCTTGAATTAGCATGTTCGCATAAAGCCTTAGGCATCAAAAAATCTAAAAAAGAACTTGCTATTTTCCATACTATTTGTTACACAGCGCAAAATTCATAGAAAAGCCCGATTCTGGCGCTTTATGGGGAACGATATTAGACCTGCGGCCCAAAAGGCCGAACGGTGTAACAACGTATTAGGTAGTAAGGACTGATATTCATGACTGCGACCAGACTCGTTCCTGTCATCCTGTGCGGCGGCTCCGGCACCCGTTTGTGGCCAGCCAGCCGCGAAAGCCATCCGAAACAATTCCTGACGCTGATCGATGATTTCTCCCTGTTGCAGAACACGGTGCGCCGCGGCCTGCGCGCCGCTACGGCAATGTCGGATGTTGTCGTCGTTACGCTCGATGCCATGCGCCCGCTGGTGGAAGAACAGGTCGCCGAAACCGCGGACGATCTCCGCGCGCATATATTGTGCGAACCGTCCGCCCGTAACACGGCCGCTGCCGTTGCGCTGGCCGCCGATTATGTGGCAGCCACGTTCGGGGCGGATGCGATGATGTGGGTCCTGCCCGCAGATCACCATGTCGGTGACGAAGCGGCCCTGTCCCTTGCGGTGGATAAAGCATTGGACGTCGCCACAAAAGGCCATCTGGTCACGTTCGGCATTACGCCGACCCGTCCCGACACCGGTTATGGCTACATCCTCAAGGCGGACGCCTTGAACGACTCCCTCTTCGGCGTGCGCAGCTTCGTGGAGAAACCGGACCTTGCCACGGCCAAATCCTATGTCGACAGCGGCGAATATCTCTGGAACAGCGGCATGTTCCTGTTTACCGCCGGCGCCGTGCTGGACCAGTTTTCCGTGCATGCGCCGGGCGTTCTGGCCGCGCTGCGCACTGCAACGGCTGCGGATAAAACCCGCCCTGCCGCATCGTCTTACGCGCAGATTGAATCGATCCCGTTCGACAAGGCGATCATGGAAAAATCGGATAAGGTCGCCGTTATCCCGTGCGATCCGCGCTGGTCCGACATCGGCTCCTGGGAAAGCCTGTGGGAACTGCGTGACAAGGACCACAACGACAACGCCATCGATGGGCGCGCTGCCTGCGTCAACGCGCGCGGCTGCCTTGTCCAGGCCAAAGACCGCCTGATCGCGATCGCCGGGCTGGACAACATCGTCGTCATCGAAACCGAAGACGCCGTGATGATTGGTCAGAAATCCGATGGAAATTCGATGAAAGAGCTGGTGACCGGCCTGAAGAAATCCGGCGCGCGCGAAGTGATCGACTCGCCGCTCGCCAAACGCACGCAGGCATGGTCCATGGTCAAAACCCTGCAGGCGGGCGAATCCGCTCTGCATGCGCAGGAAATCACCGTCGCGCCGACCCACACGCATGATGTCGCCGCGCGCGATGGGGGCCTCACCCTCTTCACGGTGCTGCAGGGCCGCGCCTCTATCATCGTTGACGGTACGGAACGCACAATCATGCCGATGGAAAGCGTCAGCCTTCCGGCGGAAAAATCCCATGTCCTTCGCAATGTCGGGATGGGGGATCTTGTGATGATCGCGGTTCATCGCGGCGCGGCCGAAGGCGTGTTCTTCGGCGCGGCGAACGACACCGCACGCGTTGCCTGACAACGGCGGCCTGATAAAGATGTTTGATATGCGCCCGCTTGGCAGGCGCATATTTTTTGAAAGAATACCAAAACGGATAATAAGTGGAGTGTAGAAATGTCCAACGATAAAAAGATAACGGCGAATACCGAAGAATACGAACGCGACGTGCTGGTGGCACCGCAGGGTTTCCGCGAATATGACGCGCGCTGGCTCCACCCGGAACAATTGAACCTGCGCGGCGCGCAGCGCCTCGGCCTTGGCATCGGCACCATCATTCATGAAATGGGCAAAAACCCGCCTGCCGTTAT
>JBDHTU010000089.1:0-6602 GCA_039808805.1 Micavibrio sp. | reverse complement strand
ATGGCGGAGGAGGGGGGATTCGAACCCCCGATGGGCGTTAACCCATGCCGCATTTCGAGTGCGGTACAATCAACCACTCTGCCACTCCTCCGGGCGCTTCCGTATTTTTCGTCCCTGCGGCGTTATCCTGCGGTCTCGGCGTACTCACATATCAGTATATGTTGCGTGCGCCTCGCCTTGGCTGCCTTGCAGGACCAAAAAATACGGGTCGCGTTTTATAAAAGGCTTAAAACGCGTGGTCGGTGGCTTTATAAAGCAAGGCCTAGCTATTGGCAACCGTGGCGTTCAGCCCGGAAACCAGCCGTTCCTGCGCCTTTGCGTCCACCAGCTTCTTCTTTTTCGCGGTCTGGATGTAAAACGCGTCGATCGCGCGCAGCCCTTGCGTGTTGATCTTGGCCGCCCGGATATCATACCCCTGATCCCGCAGCACGCAGGCGATGTCATGCAGCAATCCATGGCGGTCCCGCGTTTCGATTTCGACCACGGTATCCGTGCCGCTGGCGGTATTGTTGATCTGGATGCGTGGCGGAATATCGAAGACGAGGTCTTTTCTGGATAGCGGTTTTTTATGGGCGGCAATCCGCGTTTGCGTATCCAGCGTGCCGTCCAGCGCGGCGAGAATGCTCTGCCGCAGATCGTCCTGCCTGCGCGCCTGTGTAAAGGGCAGACCGGTGGCGTTCTGAATCACGAAACGGTCCACGGCAAGGCGCGGGCCAGCCCCTTCGCCCACGGTATTGATGTAGGCGCGCATGATGGCAGCGCCTTCGGCGGATAAAGCGCCGCAGAGCGTGGCGAACAGGCCGGGACGGTCCGGCGTGTAGACGATCACGATCGTGGCGGATTGCGCCTCGTCATTGCGGATATCGATGCGCGTGGTCCCGGATGCATAGTCTTCGGGCACCGAAATCCGTTCGACCATGCCGGGTTCCTCACCGGCCATCAGGGCGCGGGTCTTGGTATAAAGTTCCTCCAGAAGCCGCGCCTTCCAGGCCGTCCAGCGGCCGGGGCCGACGCCCATGATATCCACCGTCGTCAGGCAGAACAGCAGGTCCAACCGTTCACACGAGCGGATGCGTGCGGAAAAATCCGCGATGGTTTTGGGATCGTTCATGTTGCGGCGGAAGGCGGTATCCGACATCAGGAGATGTTCATGCACCAGCCATGACACAAGGTCCGTCTGTTCCCCGGACAGGCCAAAGCGCGGGCCGAGCGAAAGCGCCAGCTCCGCGCCCAGTTCGGCATGGCGTCCGCCGCGCCCTTTGCAGATATCGTGCAGGAACAGGGCGGCGAACAGGGCTGTCCTTTCCGGCAGATCGGCGGCAACAGCGGAGGCGAGCGGGGCGTCTGCAAGAAGTTTCTGCTCCTCCAGGTCATGCAGCAAATCGATGCAGTGAATCGTGTGCTCATCCACCGTAAAATAATGATACCGGTCAAACTGCATCAGCCCGACTATCCTGCCGAAGTCGGGAATGAAACGGCCGAGCAAGCCGGCCTCATTCATGCGCCGCAGGGTCAAAGCCGCCTTTTTGCCCGCGGTCAGGATTTCCATGAAAATCTGGTTGGCGATAGGATCGCCGCGCAGCCGGTCATCAACATAACGCAGGCTGCGCGTGATTTCCTTCAGCGCATAGGGATGGATATCGCGCCCGGAATCCTGAAATACGCGAAACAAGCGCAGCATATCAAGCGGGCGCGTTTTCAGGTTCTGCGCCGTGCCGAACATCAGGCGATTGTCGACGATTTCGAAGCCGAGATAATTTTCGCCGCGCCCTGTGTCCGGGGCTTCCTGATGCTCGATCGCTGCGCACAAAATTCGCGTCAGGTCCCCGATATCGCGGGTGACGAGGAAATAGTGTTTCATGAACCGTTCGACCGCGCGGCCGGTGTGGCGGCTCGTATAGCCGAGCCGTTCGGCCAGATCAGGCTGAATATCAAAATGGAGCCGTTCTTCGGCACGGCCCGCGATGGCGTGCAGATGGCAGCGGACATTGAGCAGGAAGGCATGCGATTTTTTGAATTTCCGCGCCTCGGCGGCGGTCAGGATACCGATGCCCACCAGGTCCTGCAACTGGGTTACGCCATAAAGGACGCCGGTGATCCATAGCAGGGTCTGGAAATCCCGGAGGCCGCCTTTGCCTTCCTTGATGTTCGGTTCCAACACATAGCGCGTGCCGCCATACCGGGCATGGCGGGTGTCGCGTTCGTTCAGTTTGTCCTGCATGAATTGCAGCTTCTTTTCCTGCGGCAGCAGGAGCGCGATGTTTTTGCGCAGCAATTCTCCCGCCGCGAGATCGCCGCACAGGGTGCGGGAATCGATGAGCGTGGTCATGGTCTTGGTGTCCTGCGCGGCAAGATCGAGGCATTCCTGCAGGGTGCGCACGGCGTGGCCGACTTTTAATTTGCGGTCCCACAGGGCGTAGAGGAATTTTTCGATGGCGGCCTGCGCCTTCGCCGAGACGGTTTCAGGCGCGTAAAACATCAGGTCTATATCAGAATAAGGGCATAATTCCCGCCGCCCGTAGCCGCCGAGGGCCAGAAGGCACAGGCCCGGCTGATCCGCAAAAAAATCCTGCCAGAGGTCCTGAAGCGCGGCATCCATGCGGGCCGTGTTTAAATGGCAGAATTCAGGCCCGTCTATGTCCCGCGTGGCCAACCGTTCCAAAAGGGGATCGGCAGGAAGGGGAGACGGTTTTCGTTCCGGAACGGACATGGCGCTTACTGTATAAAGAGTCGGTGGATTTGCAAGCGGCAATCAGCCTTTTTCGGCCAGAAGCGTTTTGAGGAGGTAGAGCGCCTCCAGCGCTTCCTTCGGAGAGAGATCGTCCGGATTCAAGGCCTTCAAATTCTCTTCCACCTTTGACTTTGCGGCGGGTTTTGAGGCGGCCGGGGCCGCGCTGAACAGGGGCAGGTCGTCCGACAGGCGCGTGAGCGCCGCGCCGCCATGTTCGCCCTTGTTGAGCAGTTCCAGCACCGCATCGGCGCGGGCGATGACATGTTCGGGCAGGCCCGCGAGCCGGGCGACATGGATGCCGTAGGAGCGGTCCGCCGCCCCGGCTGCGACGCTGTGCAGGAAGATGACATCGCCTTCCCATTCCTTCACCTGCATCGAATGGCAGGACAGGGCAGGGAGTTTTGATTTCAGGTTGGTCAGTTCATGGTAGTGCGTTGCGAACACGCCGCGGCATTGGATAACCTCATGCAGGTGCTCGACGCAGGCCCAGGCGATGGACAGGCCGTCATACGTGGCCGTGCCGCGCCCGATTTCATCGAGGATGACAAGGCTTCTGGCCGTTGCCTGATTGAGGATGGTCGCGGTTTCGACCATTTCCACCATGAAGGTGGAGCGGCCGCGGGCGAGATCGTCGCTGGCCCCGACGCGGGAGAAGCATTTATCGACGATGCCGATGCGCGCGTCAGTGGCGGGCACGAACGCTCCCATCTGGGCCATGATGGCGATCAGCGCGTTCTGGCGCAGGAAGGTGGATTTACCGGCCATGTTCGGACCGGTCAGAAGCCACAGCCTTTGCTGCGGGTCCAGGCTGCAATCGTTGGGCACAAAAGGCGCGCCGTCTTTTTGCAACGCGGCCTCCACTACCGGGTGACGTCCGCCGCGAATGTCGAAGGCAAGGCTGTCTTCCATGGAAGGCCGGATGTGGTTTTTCTCCGCCGCCAGCTCGGCCAAAGACAGCGCCACGTCAAGCGTTGCCGCGGCACGGGCAAGCGCGCCCAGGCTTTCCGATTGTGCGGCGGCCTGCTGCACAAAGTCCGCAAAAAGACGTTGTTCCAGCGCGAGGGATTTTTCGCCCGCCGAGGCGATGTCGCGTTCCAGCTCCGACAATTCCGGCGTGGTAAAGCGCGCGTTGTTGGCGAGGGTCTGGCGGTGGATATAAGGGTTGGATGCATCTTCCCTTTTTACCATCAGCCGGTCGGCATGCCGCGATGGGACCTCGATAAAATAGCCGAGCACATTATTATAGGAGATTTTGAGAAGCGAGATGTCGGTATCGTCGCGGTATTTTTGCTGCAACCCCGCGATCAGGCGCTTGGCATCATCGCGCAGGCCGCGCAGATGGTCGAGATCCGCTGCGTAACCGGGGCGAATGAAGCCGCCGTCGCGGTCCGAAAACGGCAGCGTGTCATCCAGCGCCGCCTTCAACGTGTCTTTCAGGGACTGGCACGATGCATCAGCCGACAGTGAACCGGCAAAGGCAAGCAGGATGTCGCCGCCGGACGCAAGCAAAATGCCGCGCAGCGTTTCCGCCGTATCGAGCGCATCGCGCACCATGCCGAGGTCGCGCGGCCCGCCGCGGCCGACGGTCAGACGGGACAGGGCGCGTTCCATATCCGGCATTTGTGCCAGCCTGTCCCGCAGCATGGCGCGCAGCGAAGCCGCCTGAACAAAGGTTTCCACCTGGTCATGCCGTGTTTTTATTTCGGCAAGGTCGGTGAGCGGTCCGGCAAGGCGGGTTTGAAGCAGCCGCGCCCCGGCGCCCGTCACGGTGCGGTCGATGCAATCCAGCAGGCTGCCGCGGCGTTCCCCCGACTGCGTGCGGGTGAGTTCCAGCGAACGGCGCGTGGCGGGGTCGATCTCCATCACCGCGCCAAAGGTCATCTGCCGCGGGCGGAACAGGTGCGGCATCTTGCCTTTTTGGGTGCGCCCGACGTAATCCACCAGCGCGCCGGCGGCGGCGATCTCCGCCCGCGACAGCGCGCCGAAGGATTCCAGCGTGCCGACGCCGAACAGCGTTTCCAGCCGTTTCTGCGCGTTCTGGGAATCGAACAGGGAGGACGGCTGCGGCGTGATAAAATCTTTTTGCTGCGCGAAAATATCAAGCGCGGCAAGACGGTCCTGCAGCAGCAATTCAGACGGCGCGATACGGTCCAGCGCCGCGGACACTTGCGCGCGGTCCAGCGGCTGGACCAGGAATTCACCGGTGGAAAGGTCGAGCCATGACAGGCCGAAATTGCCCGCCGCTTCGCATGCGCAGGCGAGATAATTGTTATCGCGCGGGGAAAGCAGCGTGTCTTCGGTCAGCGTGCCCTGCGTCACCACGCGGATCACGTCACGGTTGACCAGCGCCTTATACCCCCCGCGTTTTTTGGCCTGTTCCGGCGTTTCGGTCTGTTCACAGATGGCGACCTTGAACCCGGCGCGGATCAATTTTGCCAGATAGGGTTCATACGAATGATACGGCACACCGCACATCGGGATTTCATCGCCCTGGTTTTTCCCGCGTTTGGTGAGCGTGATATCGAGACATTCCGCCGCCTTGACGGCATCGTCGAAAAACATCTCGTAAAAATCGCCCATCCGGTAGAAGAGCAGCGCGTCCGGATATTGGTTTTTGAGCGCGTGATATTGCGCCATCATCGGCGTGTGGCCGTCTGCGGCAAAATCTTCCTGCGTTTTAAGGGCCGATTGTACCATTATACCTTTTCGTCATTCTTAAGCCGCAAGCGAAGAATCCCGTATAAGATCCTTCGCTTCGCTCAGGATGACAGGGAGGTTATTCCGCGGCGTTTTTTACCGTATCACAGTGAAAGAAATCAGCGATGCGGATAGCGAGATTTTTCGCGACCTCATCCTTGCCGGCCTTCGGCCATTCTTCCATCGTTCCGGATGAGAAGAAATATACCTGATTTTGATCGGCGCCAAAGACCGGATTGGCGGCGGAGACCGAGTTAGCCACAAGCCAGTCGCAGCCTTTGCGCGCAAGTTTGGCCCTGGCGTTGGCAATCACATCGTCGGTTTCGGCGGCAAAGCCGACAACGAGGTGCGGGCGGCGCGGACCGGGTTTGGATAATGTGGATAAGATATCCGGGTTTTGTGTCAGCGAAAGAGTCATCGCCGTATCGGAAGTTTTTTTCATTTTGGACGAGGCGTATTCCAACGGCGCCCAATCCGCCACGGCGGCGGCGGCCACAAAGATATCGGCGGGAAGCGATTTTTCGCAGGATTCCAGCATCTCTCGCGCGGTTTCGATCCGCACTGTTTTTATGCCTTGGCCGGGATCGGGCAGGGCGGTCGGGCCTGTCACCAGCGTAACATCCGCGCCAAGCGCCGCGAGCGCCCTGGCAATGGCGTGTCCCTGTTTTCCCGACGACCTGTTTGCAACGAAACGTACCGGATCAATCGGCTCCTGCGTCGGGCCGCTGGTAACGATGGCTTTCCGTCCGGCCAGCGGCTTACCGGTGGAGAAAAAATCCGCAATGGCCTTGTGGATAACATCAGGTTCAAGCAGCCGCCCATGGCCGATTTCCCCGCATGCCATCTCCCCGGCCGCGGGGCCGATTATGTGGATATCTCGCGCGCGTAGCGTTTCGATATTGGCCTGCGTGGCGGCGTTTTCCCACATTTGCGGGTTCATCGCAGGGCAGATCATTACCGGCTTGTCGCTGGCAAGGATGGTGGTGCTTGCCAGGTCATCCGCCAGGCCGTTCGCCATGCGTGCAATGATGTTGGCAGAGGCCGGAGCCGCGACGATAAGATCGCATTCGCGGGACAGGCGGATATGCCCCATCTCGGTTTCGTCCTTGAGGGAAAAGAGATCGGTATAAACCTGTTCTTCGGACAGGGCGGCGACGGACAGGGGCGTGACGAA
>JBDHTU010000088.1:0-6711 GCA_039808805.1 Micavibrio sp. | reverse complement strand
TTCGATGCGCCCATGGTGCCGGGATGGGATTGCCACGGCCTGCCGATCGAATGGAAGATCGAGGAAAAATACCGTGCCGAGGGCAAGGACAAGGACGCGGTGGACAAGATCACCTTCCGCGCCGAATGCCGCGCCTTCGCGCAAAAATGGGCGGACGTGCAAAGCGAGGATTTCCAGCGCCTTGGCGTCGTTGGCGATTTCAAAAACCCTTACATGACCATGACCAACCATGCGGAATCGCGCATTGCGGGCGAGATCCACAAATTCCTGCTGAACGGCTCTCTTTACCGCGGCGTGAAGCCGGTGATGTGGTCCGTCGTCGAAAAGACCGCGCTGGCCGAAGCGGAAGTGGAATACAAGGAACATAAATCCATCACCTGCTGGGTGAAATTCCCGGTCGCGGAAACCGGCGTCGAAACCTTGAAAGACGCGTCCATCGTCATCTGGACGACGACGCCGTGGACACTGCCGAGCAACCGCGCCATCGCATTCGGCGAAAAGATCGACTACGCGCTGTATACCGTTGACGCCGTTGCAGTCGACTCCAAAGCAAAAGTGGGCGATAAAATCCTCCTCGCAAAATCGCTGGCCGCCGACGTGAAGGAAAAAGCCAAGATCGAGGAATGGAGCGAAGGCGAAAGTTTCAAAGGCGCACAGTTCGAAGGCACCGTTGCCAGGCACCCGCTGCACGCCAAAGGCTATGATTTCAAAATCCCTGTGCTGGCCGGAGATTTCGTGACCGAAGAATCCGGCACCGGATTCGTGCATATCGCGCCGAGCCACGGGCAGGACGACTATTTCCTCTACATGAAACATTTCGGCGCGCGCGACATTCCGGACAATGTCAGCGACGACGGAAAATTCCGGGACCATGTACCGTTGTTTGCGGGGCTGGAAGTCCTGACGCAAAAAGGCGAGATGGGCGAAGGCAATTTCGCGGTTCTGAAAGCGATGGAAGAAGCCGGCGCGCTGCTCGCCAAGGGCTCGCTGCGCCATGAATATCCGCACAGCTGGCGGTCCAAGGCGCCGTTGATCTTCCGCACCACGCCGCAATGGTTCATCGCGCTGGACGACGACAACAACCTGCGCGAGGTTGCGCTGGAAGCGATCCGCGAAACGCGCTGGGTGCCCGAAGCCGGCGAGAACCGCATCACCGCGATGATCGAGCAGCGCCCCGACTGGTGCATTTCGCGCCAGCGCGCCTGGGGCGTTCCCATCGCGCTCTTCGTCAACAAGAAAACCGGCGAGCCGCTCGAAGACGAAGCCGTTCTCAAACGCATCGTCGACACGTTCGAGGCCGAAGGATCGGATTCCTGGTGGTCCAAAAGCCCGGAATATTTTCTGGGCTCCGATTACAAGGCCGAAGATTACGAACAGATTTTCGACATCGTCGATGTCTGGTTCGAATCCGGTTCCACCCACGCCTTCGTCATGGACGACCGCGAGGAACTTCATACGGGCAAAGCGGACCTTTATCTTGAAGGATCGGACCAGCACCGCGGCTGGTTCCACTCCTCCCTGCTCGAAGCCTGCGGCACCAAGGGACATGCGCCGTATAAGGCCGTTCTGACGCACGGCTTCGTGCTGGACGAAAAAGGCTACAAGATGTCGAAATCCCTCGGCAACGTGGTCGACCCGCTGGAAGTGATGAAAGAGCACGGCGCGGATATATTGCGCCTGTGGGCCATCACGTCCAACTACGCCGACGACATCCGTATCGGCAAGGACACGATCAAAAATACGGGCGACCTGTACCGCCGCATCCGCAACACGCTGCGCTTCCTGCTCGGCGCGCTCGACGGGTTTACAGGAGCGGAACGCGTCCCAGCCGCCGAGTTCAAGAACATGCCGGAGCTGGAGCAATACATGCTGTCCCGCATGGCGGCCATCTCTGCCAAGATCAAGCATTGCATCGAAGAGTTCGATTACAACGAGATCGTACAGACGCTGTATCATTTCTGTAACAGCGACCTGTCGTCCTTCTATTTTGACATCCGCAAGGACCGCCTTTACTGCGACCTGCCGGATTCGTTCGAGCGCCGCGCGTGCCGCACGGTGATGGCGGAGTTGTATGACTTCCTCGTCACCCGCTTCGCGCCGTTCCTGTCCTTTACGGCGGAAGAAGCGTGGGACCACAGGCCCAAAGGCGTGTTCGAAGAGATCGAAAGCGTCCACATGCGCACATATTCCACCGCGCCGCAGGAGTGGCGAAACGAGACGCTGGAAGCGAAATGGGCGAAAATCCTGGATGTGCGCAGCGTCGTTCTTGCAGCGCTGGAACCGCACCGCGCGGCGAAAACGATCGGCGCGTCGCTGGAAGCGCATCCGGACATTTATGCCGGCGCAGAGCATAAAGCCGCGCTGGACGGCATCGACCTTGCGGAGATATGCATCACCTCGCAAGCCACGGTGAAAGCCGGGGAAGCGCCGGAGGGCGCGTTCAGGGACGCGAAGATCGAGGGCGTTGCCGTCGTGTTCAACAAGGCCGAAGGCCGGAAATGCGTGCGCAGCTGGAAAATCCTGCCCGAAGTCGGCAGCGATAAGGAATATCCTGACCTGACCTTGCGCGACGCCGCCGCCGTTCGCTGGTACGCCAAGCACAAGGAAGCGGCATAATATGTCTTACTGGAAGTTGAGCGCATCCAAAGCCGCCGTCGGCTTTTCGCTCGCGATCGACATTATCGTTCTCGACCAGCTTTCAAAATGGCTGATCGTGGAATATGTGCTGCGCGAACAGGTGCAGCCGAACGGCCTGCGCATGGGATTGTGGGAATGGATCACCTCCTCCCCGCCCCGCCTGCCCTATGCCAGCGTCGAAGTGCTCCCTTTCTTCAACCTGACGATGGTGTGGAACGAAGGGATTTCCTTCGGCCTGTTCCACGGCAGCGGCGTGTGGATCCTTTCCGGCTTCGCCCTGATCATCACTGCTTTGTTTTCCGCTTGGCTTTTGAAGGCGCAAAGCTGGCTGCAGGCCATATCGCTGTCCATGGTCATCGGCGGGGCGATCGGCAACGTGATCGACAGGTTCCGGTTCGGCGCGGTCGCGGATTTCTTCGACTTCCACGTTATGGGATGGCATTACCCCGCCTTTAACATCGCGGATTGCGCCATCGTGGTGGGGGTTGCCTTGCTGGTCATCGATGGGATATTCTTTGAACCCAAGCGCAATAAGAAGGTTGCCGCCGCATGATCAAGCGTATCGTTCATACCCTGTTCCTGACCGCCGCCGCAATTTCGATGAGCGCCTGCGAAAAAACGCGCGAGCAGTTCGATTTTTCCAAAAAGCCGCCGGATGAGTTCGCCGTGGTGCGCCGCGCGCCATTGGAGATGCCGCCGGATTTGAGCCTGCGCGCACCGCAGCCGGGCGCGCCCCGCCCGCAGGAACTGTCCACGACGGATATGGCGCGTGAGGCCGTGCTGGGCGAGGATGCCGTACGCGAAACCGCCAAACAAAGCGGTGTGAGCCAGGGCGAGGCCGTGCTGCTGCAAAAAACCGGCGCAGCCCAGGCATCGCCCGCCATTCGCGGACGCGTGGATGCGGAAACCGCAGAAATCATCAAGGATGAAACGCCGGGTATCGACAAGCTGAAACGCTGGGTCGGGCAAAACCCGCCGGAACCCGCGCCCGAAGTCGTCGACCCCGTGGCCGAAGCCAACCGCATCAAGCAGAACAAGGCGCAGGGCAAGCCCGTTAACGCCGGAAAAACGCCTACAATCGAAGACTGAAATCCCGCGTTCAAGCCTCGACGCGCTGGGCAAAAGCCTCTATATATACCCGCATGATCAAGCGGACCGTTCTTGTTTTCCTGTTGCTTCTGGTGACAGCCCTTCCCGCCCGCGCGCAGACTTTCGGCGCGCAGGAATTCACCCTTGCCAACGGCATGCAGGTTGTCGTCATCCCAAACCACCGCGCGCCCGTGGTCACGCACATGGTGTGGATCAAGGTCGGCGGCGCGGACAATCTTCCCGGACGGTCCGGCATGGCGCATTATTTCGAACACCTGATGTTCAAAGGCACGAAGACGATGGCGCCGGGCGATTTTTCCAAGATCGTCAAGACATTGGGCGGGGAAGACAACGCGTTCACCGGGCAGGATTACACGGCCTTTTTCCAATCCATCGCGGTGGAGAACTTTCCCAAGGTGATGGAGATGGAAGCGGACCGCATGCAGAACCTGGCCCCGCCGGAAGAGCATTTCCAGTCAGAAAAAGCCGTGGTTCTTGAAGAGCGTCGCCAGCGTACCGACAACGACCCGCGCGCGATGTTCAACGAACAGATCAATTCGGCGCTGTACGTCAACCATCCCTACGCCACGCCGGTCGTCGGATGGATGGACGAAATTGAAAAATACGACTGGGCGGACGTAAAATCCTATTACGACACATGGTACGCGCCGAACAACGCGATCCTCGTCGTGAGCGGCGATATCACGGCGGAAAAGCTGAAACCGCTGGCCGAAAAATATTACGGCGCGATTCCGAAGAAAAATATCCCCGTTCGCCTGCGGCCGAACATTCCGCCGGCCCCGGCAGCGACGCTGCTCACGCTCCGCCACCCCAGCGTGCACCAAAGCGTGTTCCAGAAAATCTACCTCGCCCCGGCGGAGGGCAAGGAAAAACAGGACTCGCTCGCGCTTCAGGTTCTTGCCGAGATCATGAACGGCGGGCCGACCGCGCGCCTTTATAAATCCATTGTGGTCGGCCAGAAAAAAGCGACCAGCGTTGCGTTCGATTACAATTCCACCATGCTGGATTACGGCGCCATCATCGTCGGCGCAACACCCGCGGACGGCACGACGCCAGAAGAGGTCGGCGCGCTAATCAATGCGGAAATCCGCAAGGTCATCGACGCGGGCGTGACGGACGCGGAAGTAAAACAGGCAGCGCAATCCTTGCAGGACGAAGCGGTGTTCGCGCGCGACAGCGTTGCAGGACCTGCGATGATTTTCGGCGCGGCCCTGACCACGGGCAGCAGCGTATCGGATGTCGAAAGCTGGGCGCAGGATATCGCCAAGGTCACACCCGCGCAGATTCAGGCAGCGGCGGCGAAATATCTGGATGACGCGAAGCCGTGGATCCGCCCCGCTGTAACAGGATATCTTCTACCCGTGGAGCCGGAAAAAACGCCGGAACCCGAACCGGCAAAACAGACCGCACCCGCAGGAGGCCAAGATGTTCAAGGATAAGCATCCGAAGAAATGGCTCCTCCTCTTTACTTTGTTCGTCATCGTGATGGTGGGCATCATCGTGTTTTTCGGCCTGCGCGCGCAGGCGGCAGGCGAACGATTTCTGGATATCCGCGAAGTGAAAACACCCGGCGGCATTTCCGTCTGGCTGGTGGAGGACCACACGCTTCCCATCGTCGCGGTAAAATACATCTTCCTCGATTCCGGCACGGCGCTGGACCCGGATGACAAGCAGGGACTTGCGCGCCTTCTTTCCAACACGATGGACGAAGGAGCCGGCGATCTTGATTCCCAGGCTTTTCAAAAAGCCCTGAAAGACAATTCCATCACGCTGACCTTCAACGCCGGGCGCGACGGTTTTGGCGGGCAGCTTCAAAGCCTGACCCGCCACACGGAGAAGGCGTTCGACCTATTGGCGCTGGCCATGACCGCGCCGCGGTTCGACGAAGAAGCCGTGGCCCGCATGCGGGACGGCAACCTGACCCGCATCAAATCCTCGCTGTCGGAACCTGACTGGATGGCGTCCCGCCTGATCAACGACAAGGCGTTCGCAAGCCATCCCTATGGAAAGAACAGCGGCGGCACGCTTTCCAGCCTCGCCCGTATCACACCGGACGATCTGCGCGATTTTAAAAACAAATACCTGACGCGGGACCGGCTTCTCGTCGCCGTGGCGGGCGATATCAAGGCGGAAACGGTCGGCCCCGCCATCGACAAAATATTCGGCAAATTGCCTGCGACCGCTGCGGGCGGTGTGATTACAGACACCGCGCTTTCCAATGCCGGAAAAACTTATCTGTTCGAACAGGATATTCCGCAGACGATGGTCGATATTCTGCTCCCCGCCCTTGGCCGCAAGGATAAGGATTATTACGCGCTGCAGGTGATGAACCATATTTATGGCGGCGCGGGGTTCGGGTCCCGCCTGATGGAAGAAGCGCGGGAGAAACGCGGCCTTACCTACGGCATTTATTCCGGCATATTGAACATGCGGCACGCAGATACAATAAGCATTTCCGGCTCCACCAAAAACGAAAGCACGGCGGAAATGCTGTCCCTTATCGGCGCGGAAATGAAAAAGATGCAGGATACGCCTGTCAGCGCAAAAGAGCTGGGTGATGCTGTATCCTATATCACGGGATCGATGCCGCTCGCGCTGACCTCCACCGAAAGCGTTGCCAATGTCGTGCTCGGCCTGCGCGCGGCAGGACAGCCGATCGACTATCTCGATCATTATGCCGCCAATATCCGCGCCGTGACGCCCGCCGATATCCAGCGGGTGGCCAAGCGTATTTTAAAACCTGAGGCCATGACGACCGTCCTGGTCGGCAAGCCCGTCAACATTCCCACCGCAGAAATCGTAAAAGAGTTGCCCAATGTCCAGTAATCCGACGTCCCTTCCCGCCTGGTCCGCCCTGAAAGCCCACAAGGCGGACATCGAAAAAACAACGATGCGCGACATGTTCGCGAACGATCAAAAACGGTTCGATACATTCACCGTAAAAGGGCCGGGCCTGCTGTTCGA
>JBDHTU010000087.1:0-6734 GCA_039808805.1 Micavibrio sp. | reverse complement strand
TGGCATGGATCATCGGCTGGGACCTGATCCTCGAATACGGCGTGTCCGTTGCCGCCGTGGCGGTGGGATGGAGCGGATATTTCAACAATGCGTTGAAAGCGATCGGCGCGCCCCTGCCCGACTATCTGATGAACGGGCCGTGGGCGGCAACGCCGGGACTCGTGAACTTACCGGCCGCCGCCATTATCCTGATCCTGATGTTCCTGCTGATCGCCGGAGTCAAGGAAAGCGCCAAGTTGAACGCCGCGATGGTCTTCGTCAAAGTCCTGACCATCTGCGTGTTCGTAGCCGTGGCCCTGTTCAACATCAATCCCGACAATTGGACGCCGTTCATGCCGTTCGGCTGGTTCGACCATACGGCAGACGGCAAGCCGATCGGCATTCTCGCGGGAGCAAGCCTTGTCTTCTTCGCCTATGTCGGGTTCGATGCCGTATCTACCGCCGTGGAAGAAGCCCGCAATCCCAGGCGCGATGTGCCCATCGGCATCCTGGGAAGTCTTGTGTTCTGCACGGTCATTTATATTATCGTTTCCGGCCTTTTGACCGGGCTTGTGCCGTATGACCAGCTCAACGTCCCCTCGCCGGTGGCGCACGCGCTGGAACTGCTCGGCCTGAACTGGGCGTCCGCATTGGTTGCAACGGGCGTTATCACCGGCCTGACCACGGTCATGCTCGTCCTCTATTACGCCTTGACCCGTGTCATCCTCGGTATTTCGCGCGATGGGTTGATCTCGCCCTTCTTCGCCAAGGTCAGCGAGAAAACGCACACCCCCGTGCGTACGACGATCCTGTGCGGCCTTCTCATGGCAGCAATGGCCGGGTTCGTGCCGTTCGCGGCGTTGGCCGAGCTGGTGAATATCGGTACGCTGGCGGCTTTCGTTCTCGTCTGCGGCGGGGTTATCGTCATGCGCCGCCTGCACCCGGAAATGCCGCGCCCATTCAAGATGCCGTTCGGCATCCTTTTGCCGGTTCTGGGGGTTCTGTCCTGCGGCGCTCTGATCGCCTTTCTGCCGTGGGAAACGCATGTCCGCTTCGTTGCCTGGCTGGCCGTTGGAATGGTTATTTACTTTGCGTACGGAATCCGGCATAGCAAGCTGGCGAAATGATTGAATACCTTACCGCCATCTTTTTGGGCTTTATCGAAGGCCTGACGGAGTTCATTCCGGTTTCATCGACAGGACACCTTATCCTGTTGGTTGAGGGCTTGCATTTTCCCTCACCGCCGGGCCGTGTGTTTGAAGTCTTCATTCAGATCGGCGCCATTCTGGCCGTGATGGTTTTGTACCGGGAGAAAATCCTTAAAACCGTGGTCGGCATCCCTTCGGACAAGGCTGCGCAAAAATTTGCCTTAAACATTATCATCGGCACGATACCGGCGCTGGCCGTAGGCGCCCTTCTGCATGATTTCATCAAAACTGTGCTGTACGACCCGTTTGTAATCGCCACCATGTTGATCCTCGGCGGAATTATCATACTCGTGTTCGAAAAAAAATTCCGCAGCCCGGTCACGGAAACCGTGGATGAGGTATCCCCAAAGCAGGCTTTCCTGATCGGCTGCGCCCAGATGCTGGCCCTCGTTCCCGGCGTTTCCCGTTCGGGTGCAACGATCATGGGATCGCTGGCGCTTGGCCTGTCCCGTACGGCGGCAACGGAATTTTCCTTCTTCCTCGCCATACCGGTCATGTTCTGCGCGGTTGCCTACGACATTCTTAAAAACTGGGACGCCCTGCTTTCCTATCCGCATCTCGGGCTGATGTTTGCAGGGCTGGCGTCCTCGTTCGTTACGGCGCTGGTCGTGGTAAGAGCCGTGGTCGGTTTTATCTCCCAGCACGGCTTTGCGCCGTTCGCATGGTACCGGATCGCGCTCGGGCTGGCCGTTTTTTTCATATTTATGTAAGCTGGACAAAGGCGGGGCTTCCCCGTATCCTCTACGAAAGATAAAATCCTCTTTTTCCGAGAGAATAATGCCGGTCCATTATCCCGACACGACCCCAGCCGAGCGCGAGCACGACCACAAGGCGCAGGATCATTCCCATCACGGCCATTCATCGCACTTCAAAGCGCTTTTGCTGGGTTGCATCGGCGTGGTTTACGGCGATATCGGAACAAGCCCGCTTTACGCTTTCCGCGAGGCGGCGAACCATATTGCCGAGGACGGCGTTACCAATGAGGAAATCCTCGGCCTTCTTTCCCTGATCATCTGGTCGCTGACGATCATCGTCACGATAAAATACGTCATCTTCCTGTTACGCGCCAACAACCGCGGCGAAGGCGGCATTCTCTCCCTCATGGCCCTGACACAGCGAACGATCGGCCGCAAGATGGGGCTTGTGTTTTTTGCCGGAATTGCCGGAGCTTCCTTATTTTACGGCGAGGCCTCGATTACACCTGCGATTTCCGTGCTTTCCGCGATCGAAGGCACCAAGCTGATCACGCCGGCCTTCGGTGATTTCGTCCTGCCGATCGGCATCGCGATTATCATCGGGCTTTTTTCCGTTCAAAAGCACGGCACGGAGGCCGTATCGAAACTGTTCGGTCCGGTTATGGTTCTGTGGTTCATTACCATCGGCGGCGCCGGACTCCTGTGGATTGTAAAATATCCCGTGGTCTTAACGTCCATCAATCCTTATTACGCATGGCTTTTCCTTACAAGCCATGGATTCCTCAGCTTTATCGTTCTTGGCTCCGTTTTTCTTGCCGTAACGGGCGCCGAGGCGCTTTATACCGATCTTGGTCATTTCGGTAAAAAACCCATTCAATACGCATGGCTGTATTTTGTCTTTCCTTGCCTGACACTGAATTATATGGGGCAAGGCGCGCTGTTAATGGCGCTTCCCGCTACGATCGACAATCCTTTCTTTTTGCTTTTTCCGCACTGGGCGCTTATCCCGATCGTGATTTTCGCCACGATCGCCACCATCATCGCATCGCAGGCAGTGATTACGGGCGCTTATTCCATCGCGCGCCAGGCCATGCAGCTCGGCCTTCTCCCGCGTCTTGAAATCCGGCACACCTCCGAAAAACAGGAAGGGCAGATATACATGCCCAAGGTAAACACTGTCCTTCTTTGCGGCGTGATTTTCCTGTGCCTCGTTTTCGGTTCGTCCTCTGAACTCGCCGCCGCCTACGGTATCGCCATTACCGGCACGATGCTTATGACCTCAACCATCATCGTGGCCTATATCGCCTTTGTCCGCCGCAAAGGATATCTTGTCGCGGCTCTGCTGATCGCGCCATTTGCCTTTATTGAATTTATGTTCTTTTCATCGAACCTTTTGAAACTTCTGGACGGAGGTTTCGTCCCGTTGCTGTTCGGCTGTTATTTCGTATTGCTGACATACACATGGGTCAAAGGCACAAAATACCTTGTCACCCGCGCGCAAAGCCAGGCTATCTCCATGGTCGATCTGGCGGAAATGCTGGAGCGCGATCCGCCGCGTATTGTCGAAGGCACCGCCATTTTCCTGACCAGCGATCCGGTGCACGCCCCCGAAACCATGATGCAAAACCTGAAACACAATCAGGTTCTGCACGAAAAGAACATCATCCTGACCATCTCTATCGCGCAGATTCCCCGCGTCCCTATCGAACACCGCGTTCACGTGGAAACGATCAGCCCGCATTTGATGCGCGTTATCATCAATTTCGGTTTCATGGAAACGCCGAACGTTCCTGCCGCGCTTTATCGCGCGCGCGCGCTGGGCTACGATATCGACGTGGAAAATGCATCCTTCTTCCTTGGCCACCGCAAGATCGTCGCCGATGCGCGGTATGGCCTCCCAGCATGGCAGGACGATATTTATGTCGCCATGTCGAAAAGCGCCGTCGACGCGACCGACTTTTTCCGCATTCCTGCGGCGCAGGTGATTGAAATCGGCACGCGCCAGATTATCTAGCCTTAAAAGAAAACAGAGCCTCTTCCGGATCTTTGTACCCCAAAATCCGGGCAGCGATCATCTCGGCGGCAATCCGGCTGAACGTGATGCCGTTTCCGCCATACGCCATAACCGCATACATGTTTTTCTTCCGGGGAATCCTGCCGATGGATGGCAGGCTTGTGCTGCTGGCGCCGAAAGACCCTGTCCAGACATGTTCGGTTTCAAAATCCAAATCGGGAAAGACCCCGCGCATTTTACGCTCCAGCGCCTTTTGCTTTCGCGGAATTAGGGCATCACGGTGTTCGGAATCGGAAAACGGCTCATCTTCTCCGCCGAAAATCATATTACGATCGGATGTTGTGCGCGCGTAAAAATAAGGATCGCCCGCCTCCCAGACCAATGGGAACCGATCCGGCAAGCCCTTTACAGGTTTTGTCGAAAGCGCCCATGTTGAATGAATGGCATGGCCTTTCTGCGGAACAATAGACGGTATTTCATAGCCTGTGCTGAAGATTACGTAGCGCGTGCGAATACGCGGTCCCTGCGCCGTTTTGAGCAAAAAATGGCGTGTATACGATTCTACATCCATTATTTCGACCGGGGAATAGAGCGCGCAGCCGCGCTTTATGGCCGCGTTCAAAAACCCGGCGGCAAGGCGGACAGGATTGCAAACGATATTATCCCAACTCATCAAACCGGCATTCGCGCGTATGCCGTATTGTTCGTACAAAAATTTCCGCTCTACATACTCACCATACAGACCCAGCGCGTTCCGGGCCTTGTTCTCCTGGCCCAATTGCGCCGGAGAGAGCATGTTTCCAGCGAGATACAGGCTGTTCCGCCGTTCATAACCGCAATCGATGTCCAGAGAGCGGATTTTAACCGCCAGACTTTCCAGCCCGAGCTTTGAGCGCCGCCAGGCTTCCCCGGCCTTCTTTGCGCCAATCCGGCGCGAAAGTTTGATAAGCGGCATATCCAGTTCATACTGCAGAAGCGCCGTTGACGCGGCGGTAGAGCCGCAAAGCGGAGGCCGCCGGTCAAACACGGCAACATCGAGATTATGGCCTGTAAGAGATTCGGCCATCATGGCGCCGCTGATACCTCCCCCCACGATTGCGACATCGACCTTCAAATCATGATCGAGGCCTATGTAAGGCACATGCGGCCAAGGCCCATCCTGCCAGATCGAGCAACCGGTACGCAGATCGCGATGGCGTGAAATCATGAAGCGGCTCTTTGCTGTTCCAGTTTCGGCAAACGGCGGGCACAAAGCTTTGGTTCCGGCTAAAAGATCATCACCCAAAAAATTTTCATAAATTGGATAATGCCCGGAAAATCCAGCAATTTCAGCCTATTCTGCTTGTCATGGCGCACAGGAACGCGCTAGTGCTTGTTTATGTTTTCACTTTGCCCGCACATACGCCGAAAGAGCCTGTATGCGCTGCTTCTGGCTGGCACTCTTGGCACGGGCGGATGCACCCTGACCGATATGTTCAAAGGCGTTCAGACAAACTATGCCCTTACAGGGCAGACAGAAGACAAAAAAACGCAGGAATATCTTCAAACCATTCTGGAAGAACGCGTTCAGGAGAAAACGCAGACTCTGTCGGGCGACGACGATACGGATTTGCGAACACGGCAGGCGCAATACATCGAACAGACAATAAAAGCCGATCTTTTAAAAGCCTTGCATGCCAAAGGTTATTACAACGGCGATGTTTCCTTTACCAAAGGTGATACGGCCTTGTCCGGGAATTACCGGATAAAATACGGACCGAAATTCACGATCGATGATTTTTCCGCCGTCCCCGCGCACTATCGATCCTATTTGCGCAAAGATGCGCCGCGCTCTGGCGATCCGCTGGATGCAGAAAATGTTTTAACCGCACAGGCCGCGCTCTACGACAATATTCAGAAAGGCCGATGCTATTACGACCTGCGCGTGGACAACCAGGTTTTCCTGAATCGCAACAATTATACGGGGGATGTCGACCTCACCGTTGAAACCGGCCGTGAGGGACATTTCGGCAGCCTCGCTTTTGATGGAAATGAAGGGGTAAGGGAATCTTATCTGAAAAAACTCGTTCCATGGAAAGAGGGCGATTGCTTCCGCCGCGAAAAAATCGAAGATTATAAAACCGCGCTTTTGCAGACAGGCCTTTTTTCCCGCGCGGATATCATCCTGCCCGAAGCGCCGGAACCGGATGGAAGCGTACCCGTTACCCTCGATGTAACAGAACGCGCACCACGGACCATAAGCGCGGGCCTCAATTATTATTCCGATGAAGGCCCCGGCGGCATTGTCAGCTGGGAACACCGGAATTTCCTTGGCGCCGCAGAGAAGCTTAAAGCGTCCCTTGGCGTGTCCATGCTGAAACAAAGCCTGGACCTGGATTTTACCAAGCCTTACTTCCTGAGGAAAGATCAGGCGCTTTCACTCACCTCGTCTCTGCGGCGGCAAGATACAGATGCATATGAAGAGCTCGGTCTGGACACGGGCGGCAGCATTACGCGAAAATTCGGGAAGCACCTTTCGGCATCCACCGGCGTGAATGCGTCCATTCTCAAGATCGACGACCACACGGATAATTCAAGCGAAACATACGGTCTTTTATCGCTTCCCCAGACGCTTTCTTTTGACACGCGCGACGATGTTCTCGATCCGCACAAGGGCATCAATCTAAACCTCAGCGCCGAACCGTTTTTCGATATTCTTGGGCAGAGCGACCCGTTTTTCAAAACCCAGTTTACGGGCAGCCATTATCTCGCTCTAGGCACGCCCGCCGATATCGTTGTCGCAACGCGTGGAAGCATCGGCAGCATATGGGGGGCAGATGCAGACAATATCCCGGCAAC
>JBDHTU010000086.1:0-6857 GCA_039808805.1 Micavibrio sp. | reverse complement strand
GAATCATAATCCCTGTGTCGGGGGTTCAAGTCCCTCCACCGCCACCATTTTTCTTGCGTTTCTTGCCTCGCCCCCATATACGTTATGGAATTTAAAAGACGGCCTCAGCCAAGGAACAGGACCCCTTCTCCATGATGCACCGTAACGTTGTCAGCAGCGCGCTCTGGATGTTCGTGGGCAACACCTCGCAGCAGGTCCTGCAATTCGTCACGTTCATCCTGCTCGCACGCCAGCTGGCGCCGGATATTTTCGGGCAGGTCGCGCTCGCCGCCGTCGTCATCGACATCGCGCTTGCCGTGGGCAGCTGGGGCCTGCCGCAATTCCTGACCCAGCGCGGTATCCTCTCCCGCAAGCTGGCCGCGCACGCGTTCGTGCTTTCGCTCATCCTTGCCTTCGCCCTGTGCGCGCTGATCGCGGGCGGCGTGGGCATCTACACCTTGTTCAGGGATTTCACCCTGATCCCGCAACTGATCCTGCTGATGATGCCGATCATCGTGGCGCAGGCGGTCTCCATCGTGCCCGAGGCGGTGATCAAGCGAAACCTCGAATTCAAATGGCTGGCGATCCAGAACAACCTTGCCGCCGTCCTCGGCGGCGGCGCGGCGCTGCTCATGGCGTTCAACGACCTGGGCGTCTATGCGCTGGTCGGGCAGCGGATCATCGCGCTCGGCGTGATGAGCGTCACGATCTGGTTCGCGGCGAGGAAGCACCTCCACCTGTTGAAGTTCAGCCAGTACAAGATTTCAACCTTCGTCCTGATTTCCAAACAGAGCCTGCGCATTTTGTCCACGCGCATCTCGCTCCTGCTCAGCCTGCGCGCGATGGACGGCATCGTCGGCCTTCACCTTGGCGAGGCGGCGCTGGGCCAGTTCAAGATCGTCTGGCGGATTTTCGAACTCCTGACCCAGCTTGCGTTGGCGCCGCTCAGTTCCGTCGCGCTGGCCGCCTTCCCCAAGCTGATCCCGGACAACGAGGCTTTGCGCAAATTCTACAACACCATGATCACGTTCTCTCTTGTCCTGTTCGTGCCGATGATGACGGGCCTTGCCTTTACGGGAACGGAATGGGTGCCGCTGGTGCTCAGCGACAAATGGATCGACGTGATCCCGATGTTCATGATTTTGAGCGTGACGTCGGTGCAGTACGTGCTTTCGGAATACCAGAGCTATCTGCAGGTTTCCATGCGGTGGAACCATTTCATCTTCAAGCAGAACATCACGAAACTGATCCTGTCCGTCACCGCGACCTATATCGGCGCGCAGTTCAGCATTGCGTGGGTTTTGATCCTGTATGCCGTCTATTCGCACGGGCTGGCCATTTACAACGCCTGGGCGATCAACCGCGACCGCGGCTGGCCCTGGAGCGACATGGTCAAAACCATTTACCCGTCGGCGCTCGCCGCGATCGCCATGGTCGGCGTCCTGAAAGTGGCGGATCATTATATCGCGGCGGAAGCGATTACCCTGCTGGTCATGAATGTCGCAATCGGCGCGGCGGCCTATGCCGCCCTGTTGTTCCTGCTGTCGCCGTCGCTGGCGAAACAATGCCTGAAATTCGTGAAGACGAGAAACCTGAACGCGGTTTAAGCGGGGCGTTTGTATTCTTCGTAGAGCCTGCCGGTCAGCACGTAGTTGAAAAACCCGTAGCTTTCGGCCAGCTTGCTTTTGTTCTGCGAGGTCGGTTGAAACTTCGCCTTCAGATACCGCAGCGGGAAAATCACCGCCTTTTTAACCACGCCGATGGCGAACGCCTTGCCGCCCATGCGGTTTTTCAAAATCCAGCCATAGCTGCACCCGCCGCGGTAATAGCGTTTCAATATCCATTCTTCGGTCAACCGGTCCGCCGGGAAAGTTTCGTAGACCGTGCCGCAGGCGCATTGCACGAGACGGAAGCCATTCTGCAAAAGCCTTGTGACGAAATCCACGTCTTCCCCGCCAAAGGTGGCCAGCGCGGGATCGAACGGGGCGTAGCCCATTTTGTCAAACACCGCGCGGCGCACCAGCATGTTGTTGGTGCCGGCGGAGTTCACGGCCGTTCCGGTCGGCGGACTTCCGAAATTGTCCAGGTAAAAGCTGGAATAGAGAATGGACGGATCAGGCGTAACCTCGAACAAAGGCTCGCACTTGCCGTTGATGATATCGCCGCCATAGACCTGGCTGGTGCGCACGAGATCCGACAGCCAGAACGGCGAGACGATATTGTCGTCATCGGTAAAGGCGACATAATCCGCGGGCCAGCCGGAGTCTTTCAGAATCGCCAGGCTTTTGTTGCGGGCATGGCTGATTCCCGGGCGGTTTTCCACCTCGCAGAAAATCTTAAACGGGTAAGAGGCGCGATTTCGTTCGACGAAGGCCAGCCCGTCCGCCCCGGCAGCATCGTTGTCCGCGATAAACACCGCGAATTTTTCCGCGCCGTAATCCATCGCCGCAAACGAATCCAGAAGGCGTTTCAGCCCATCAGGCCGTTTATACGTGGCAATGCAGATCGCGACATTCATATCCGGGCAGCCGTTTCCATGGTCAATTGTCGTATTCGGGGAGCACCATAGCGGTTCCCGGCGGCAAATCCAAGGCCCCGTTCGCGCCCCTTGTAAGCCCCCTCGCCCTCTGGCAAAGTGAGCACCATGTTTGGAAGTTCCGACACCGCCAGGATCACCGTCGCCAGCCAGGCCTTTGCCGTGGTGGCCTTATGCTGCGTGCTGTGGCTGGGCCTGCTCCCCGCCCTGCTCGGCGGACTTCTGGTGTATCAACTGGTAATATTCGGGGCGCGCAAGCTGGGCGATATCGGGGTGCGACCGCTGATCGGCAAGGTTATCCTTGTTACAGTGATTGCGCTGATCATCATCGCCGCTTTCACGCTCGGCGGGTATGTGTTCGCGTCCTACATCTCCGAAGGGCCGGAAAGCCTTGTCGTGCTACTGCAAAAGATGGCGGATGCCATCATCCTGGCGACCAACGACCTGCCGCAATGGACGCACCAGTACCTGCCCGAGAATATCGAAGACTGGCAAAAAACTGCATCCGGGTGGCTGCGTGAAAACGCGATGTATTTCAGCGAAGTCGGCCGCGATTCCATCCTCTTCATCATCCATCTGCTGGTCGGCATGATCATCGGCGGCATGGTCGCACTGCACCCGGCGGAGCCGTCCCGCCGCGCCCCGCTGGCCCATGCGCTTTCGGAACGCGTGCATTTCCTGGGCCTCGCCTTCCGCCGTGTGGTGTTTTCGCAGGTGCGCATCTCCGCCTTGAATACCGCCCTGACCGGCATTTTCCTGGGCATCGTCATGCCCGCCATCGGGTATGAACTGCCGCTGGTCAAGACGATGATCGTGGTGACGTTCATCGTCGGCCTGATGCCGATCATCGGCAACATCATTTCCAACACCGTCATCTTCCTGATCTCGCTCAGCGTCGCGCCGATGGCCGCCGTGATTGCGCTGGTTTACCTGGTCGGCATCCACAAGCTGGAATATTTTATCAACGCCAATATCATCGGCACGCAGATTCGCGCCCGCGCATGGGAAATCCTGCTCGCCCTGATGGTGATGGACGCGGCATTCGGCATCGCAGGGCTTGTCGCCGCGCCGATCTATTACGCCTATCTGAAAGATGAATTGATGGCCAAGCGCCTGATCTGAAAAAAGAACGGGCCGGACAAGGGGATCGTCCGGCCCGGGAGCGTAACACGGCTTCTTCTTATTTCGTTACGCAAAACTCTGTCGGGGCGTGGACATTCACGAGGATGCCGTTCGGGTCATAGACCACGAAATGCTCAGTACCGTTGATGTCCGTACCGATATCTTTGTACATCTCCACGCCTTCCATGTAGAGGGCGTCATATTTGGATTTTACGTTGCTTTCGACAATGTTGACGATCAGGCCCTGTGTTTTGGAGCCGTAATGCGCAACGCATTTGTGCTGGCGATCGAAAACGGCAATGCAGATGCTGGGGTCCGTTTTCTTTTGCAGCATCGCAAACCCGTCTTTTTCAATCGCGGGTACAAAATCGAAATAGTCTTCGTAGAAGTTCACGGTGTCTACAAATTCGTCAGATACCAGCGTCGGATAAAATGGCGCCATAGCTATTACCTCTAAAGAGGGGATTTTTTAATTTGTCCCCTGAAAACCGTTTGATTATCGACCAACTGTCAATATATACTCTAATAGACATACTGACAGATAGTCAATATACTTTTTTGACAAGCTGTCAGTAGATTTATGCATGGATATTTTAAGGGTTTGATTTTATGGCTAAAAAACACGGTCCCAACAAAGAAAATCTGGAAGCGACGCGGCGGATTTTTCTTAAAATTGCCCGCGAAGAATTCTCGACTCAAGGCTATTACAACGCCTCCACCGCCAATATCGTCAAACAGAGCGGCATGGCCCGCGGCTCCCTTTACTATCATTTCGGCGATAAGAAAGGCCTGTTCAAGGCCGTTTACGAGGAGCTGATGTATGAAATGCAGGCCGCCATCCAGAAGAATGTAATCGGCTGCAAAGATGCGTGGGATGCCCTGATCACAGGAAGCCTTACCGTTCTTGATCTCTGCACGGAAAAGAGCACGCGCCGCATCATCGTCGACGTACACACCGCCATCTCATATCAGGACCGCCTGGAAATCCTGTCCCGCACGCTGATCCTCGAACTGCAAAAACATATCAAGGGCAGCATGGAAATGGGTTATTTCCAGGGGCATGAGCTGCGCCCCCTGAGCATCATCCTGTTCGGCATCATCAGCGAAGGGTCCCGCAGTTTCGAACTGGTGGAAGATGTGACCAAAGCGCGCAAGGATATAGGCAACGCCTTCCTTTTGTTCATGAACAATGTCCGCGCCGCCGCTTAAATCTGTAGATCCGCGGGACCTCGTGCCCATGGATCTTTTTGCCGCGGACGAACCTCTCGCCATCGACCTTGTCTATGCGAAAGGCGGCCATCCCGAAAATATTTTCGGCATCGCGGCCTATCACCCGGCGGCGCGGCTTACGCTGCATAAGGATCTGGCGCGCATCGTCATCGCCGCCGCGCGGGGAATCCGCCAAAACCACGGCTGGACGCTGGTACTCAAAGACGGGCTGCGTCCCATCGAAGCGCAGAAAATCCTGATCGAAACGGATATCGTCCGGGCAAATCCGCACTGGCTTTCAGCGCCGCGCCTGCTTTCCTCCCCCGGGCAGGGCGCGCATCCGCGCGGCATGGCGATCGACGTTTCCGCCCTGAACGAAAACGGCGCACCTGTCGATATGGGCACCGTGTTCGACGAGATGACGCCGCAATCCGCGCGCGCCTGCGCCGGGCTCGGCGCAGATATCCTGCAAAACCGCGCGGTGCTGGAAAAAGCGTTTGTGAGAGCCGCCGCAGCTTTGAACATGCCGCTTTTGCCCCTTCCGTCCGAATGGTGGGATTTCCGCATCCCGGCGAGCCATTCCGGGCAGTACGCGCCGCTGTCCGATGCCGACCTGCCCGGGCCGCTCCGGATGTGCGCGGCACCAATGGCGAACGAAGAAGAACAAGCCCGCATGGCGGCGCTTGCCAAGGATATAGCAAACTCCCTATAACTTTGCCCATGAGGGTTTTCGACAATCTTTCCGCCATCCCCACCGACCTGAAGGGCGGCGTCATCGCCATCGGCAATTTCGATGGCGTGCACAAGGGCCACCAGGCCCTGCTGCGCGAAGGAAAACGCATGGCAGACGCCAGGAAAAAACCGTTCGGCGTCCTGACGTTCGAGCCGCACCCGCGCAAACTTTTCCGCCCCGACGACCCGCCGTTCCGCATTACGCCTGCCAATGTGAAGCAACGGGTGCTCGGTGAACTCGGCCTTGATTTCGTTGTCTCGCTGACCTTCGACTGGGATTTTGCCAGCCAGAGCGCGGAAGACTTCGTACGGAATATCCTGATTGAAGGACTGGCGTCCCCGGATATCATCATCGGTGAGGATTTCAGGTTCGGCCAGTTGCGCAAAGGCGGCGCGGAAACCATCTCAGCCGCCGGCCTTTCCGTCAAAACCTTCAGCCCGGTCGGGGGGGAAAACGGGGTGCGCTATTCCTCCACCGCCGTGCGGCAGGCGCTGCGCCTCGGCAATATCGGCACCGCCAACGCCATCCTCGGCCGGGAATGGGAGATCGAGGGGAAAATTTTCCGCGGCGACCGGCGCGGGCATGAGCTGGGCTATCCCACCGCGAACATCCTGATGGAAGACATGCTCCACCCCGCCTACGGCATTTACGCCACGCTGGTGCAGATCGAGGGCGAGGATGCATGGCGGCCCGCCGCCACCAATATCGGCATCCGCCCGATGTTCGAAGTCAAACAGGGGCAGGTCGAAGCCCATATCCTCGGTTTTCCCGACGTTGATATCTACGGAAAGAGCCTTCGGGTCCGCCCGGTCGCGCGTTTGCGCGGGGAAGCGAAATTCACCTCCCTGGAAGCGTTGATAACCCAGATCGAAGCCGACTGCGTGCAGACGAAGGCCCTCCTGCAAAATTAACGAAAAATCGCGGATTTGTGCGATCTTTGCCTTATTCAACACACATTTGATTCCTATATCCGCGCCCTGTGGATAATTTTCATTGACGAATTTTCATAATTATGAGATATCCGCGCCCAAGAAACGTTTATAAAGTTAAAAAGTAGAGGAATGTGTAATGGCTAAACAACAACCGGTCCGCAAAATCCGCGAGGAAATGAACGAAGCGGTCGATGCAACCCCGTTGAAAAAAGAACGGCTCCTTTCTGTTCCACAGCAGCAAAACGACCGCCGCGGCCCGGAATGGCATAGGATTCAGGCAGAGAAAGCCGCCCAACAACAATTCAGGAGCGACCTGTAATGAAACGCGCCGCTTTAAGACCTTCTG
>JBDHTU010000085.1:0-6875 GCA_039808805.1 Micavibrio sp. | reverse complement strand
GATTGGCCCATTTTGCGCCCGACGAGGTCCAGCGCCTGAATGCCGTTGGTGCCTTCGTAGATCTGCGCGATGCGGGCGTCGCGCGCATACTGTTCCACGCCGTATTCCCAGATATAGCCGTGGCCGCCGTGGATCTGTATCGCATGGTTGGCGATTTCGAATCCCATATCGGTCTGGTACGCCTTGACGATCGGCGTCATCAGCGCGACGAGATCTTCGGCCTCTTCCCGCGCCACCGGATCAGGATCTTTTTCGGCCGTGTCGAGCGCCATGCCGACCCAGTAGGATAAAGCACGGCTGCCTTCGGTTACCGATTTGGAGATCAGCAGCATGCGGCGAACGTCCGGGTGCACGATGATGGGGTCCGCCGGCTTTTCCGGCGCCTTCACACCGTCCAATGCCCTCATCTGCAGACGATCCTTGGCATACGCCAACCCATTCTGGTACGACACTTCCGCAAGCCCCAGGCCCTGCATGCCGACGCCGAGGCGCGCGGTGTTCATCATCGTGAACATGGCGCGAAGGCCCTTGTGCGCCTCACCCACCAGCCAGCCTTTGGAGTCTTCGAAGTTTATAACACAGGTGGCGGACGCCTTGATCCCCATTTTATGTTCGATGGAGCCGCAGGTGACGGCGTTCACGCCCATCGTATCGGGGAGGAATTTCGGCACGACGAAAAGCGAGATGCCCTTCACGCCTTCCGGCGCGTCGGGGAGTTTCGCCAGAACGAGGTGGATGATGTTGCCGGTGAGGTCATGTTCGCCGGCGGAAATGAAAATCTTGGTGCCCGTGATGTTGAAAGACCCGTCGCCGTTCGGGACAGCCTTCGTCCGGATCAGGCCGAGATCGGTTCCGCATTGCGGTTCGGTCAGGCACATGGTGCCCGACCATTCGCCCGTCACGAGCTTTGGAAGATACGTGTCTTTTTGTTCCTGTGTACCATGGAGATAGAGCGCGTTATAGGCGCCCTCGCTTAGCCCCGGATACATCCCGAACGACATGTTGGCGGAGCAGACCATTTCATTGATCGCGAAGCCGATGGTCGCGGGCAGGCCCATACCGCCGTATTTAGGGTCCGCCACAGCGCCGCACCATCCGGCCTGGGAAAAGGCATCATACGCCTCCTTAAAGCCCGCGGGCGTGCGCACCTTGCCGTTTTCCCATGTGCAGCCTTCCTTGTCCCCGGACTGGTTCAACGGGAACAGGATTTCTTCGGATATTTTCGCCGCCTCTTCCAAAATCGAATCGATCAGATCAGGCGTTGCGTCTTCATACCCCGGCAATCGAGACAGTTTCTCTGCGCCAAGCACATCGTGCAAAATAAATTTCATATTCTCAAGAGGGGCATTATAGACAGGCATTTCAATCTCCTAGAAAATCAGCACCGAAACGGTCATAAATCATAATAGATCAAAATACTTAAACGACCATTGAAAAGTGAAAATTTTGCGCGTATTTGTTGCGGAGCAGTAGCTTTTCAGGAGGCCGAATTGACCGATCTTGACCCGATTTTACTGGCCCGCATCCAGTTCGCTTTCACGATTTCCTTCCATATCCTGTTTCCCGCCTTCACTATCGGGCTTGCCAGCTGGCTTGCCGTCGTCGAAGGGCTGTGGCTGAAAACCAAAAGACCGGTTTACCAGGAAATCTATAAATTCTGGGTCAAGATTTTCGCCGTGTGTTTCGGCATGGGCGTCGTTTCCGGCGTTGTCATGTCGTACCAGTTCGGTACCAATTGGTCGGTGTTTTCCGACCGCACCGGCAACGTGATCGGCCCGCTTCTGGGATACGAAGTCCTGACTGCGTTTTTCCTTGAATCCTCGTTCCTCGGCATCATGCTGTTCGGCTGGAACCGCGTTTCCCCGAAGATGCATTTCGCCTCGACCCTGTGCGTCGCCATAGGCACCTGCATTTCCGCGTTCTGGATCCTATCCGCCAACAGCTGGATGCAGACGCCGCAGGGCCACAGGATGGACGAGCTGGGCATCCTTCATCCCGTCGACTGGATCGAGATCATCTTCAACCCGTCCTTCCCCTACCGCCTCGCCCACATGCTGACGGCCGCATACCTGACCACCTGTTTCGTCATCGGCGGCGTCGGCGGATGGTATCTGTTCAAGAAGCGCCATCAGGAACATGCGCGCATCATGCTCACCATGGCGGTGTTCTTTGCCGCGATCTTTGCGCCGATCCAGATTTTCATCGGCGATCTGCACGGCCTGAACACCCTGAAGCACCAGCCGGCCAAGGTCGCCGCGATGGAAGGCATCTGGGAGACGGAACAGGGTGCCGGCCTGCGCCTGTTCGGATGGCCGGACCAGAAAGCCGAAGTCACCAAATACAGCATCGAAATTCCGTATGCGGCGAGCCTGATCCTCACCCATGACAAGCTGGGCGAGATCAAGGGCCTCAAAGAATGGGCCAAAGAAGACCGCCCGCCGGTTGCGATCGTGTTCTGGTCGTTCCGCATCATGGTCGGCATCGGCCTCCTCATGCTGCTGACCGGATGGCTGGGCGTGTTCCTGTACTGGCGGAGCAGGCTGTATGACGCGCACTGGTTCCACGCGCTGGCCGCTGGCATGATGCCGTCCGGCTTTATCGCGGTCCTTGCCGGATGGTTCGTCACCGAAGTCGGCCGCCAGCCATGGACCGTTTACGGCGTGCTGCGCACAGGCGAGAGCGTGTCGCCGGTCCTGCCCGAATATATCGCGATTTCGCTGATGATCTTTATCGTCGCCTATATCTTCATTTTCGGCATGGGCACGTACTATATCCTCAAACTGATCGGCAAAGGCCCGCAGCGCCTCGCCGACAAGGAAGACAAGCGCGAGACCTACGGCTCGCACGGGGTGGAAGATCCCGTCATCGTCGGCGACGACGATGCCAGCAAACAGGGCGCAAAATAGTGATAAAAAAATTTAACCACAGAGCACACGGAGTTCAGGGGAGGTCACGGAGTATTTTTAAAAATCTCTGTGTACTCATACTTTCTCTGTATTCTCTGTGGTAAAAATAGAAAGGAAACATCATGTTTTCATTTGAAAATTACATCGACCTACCCCTGATCTGGGGCGGAATCATCGCCACCGCGGTCCTGCTTTACGTCCTGCTGGACGGGTTCGACCTCGGCGTCGGCATCCTGTTCCCGTTCGCGCCGGACGACCAGGCCAGGAACCGCATGATGAATTCCATCGCCCCGTTCTGGGACGGCAACGAAACATGGCTGGTGCTCGGCGGCGGCGGCCTGTTCGCCGCCTTCCCGCTGGCCTATTCCATCGTCATGCCTGCGCTTTACGTGCCGATTATCCTGATGCTGATCTGCCTGATCTTCCGCGGCGTGGCGTTCGAATTCCGCTTCAAGGCCGACACGTCCCGCCAGTTGTGGGATTATGCCTTCCATTACGGCAGCCTCGGCGCCGCGTTCCTGCAGGGCATGATCCTCGGCGGCATCGTTCAGGGCATCGAGGTCGAAGGCCGCGCTTTTGCAGGCGGGCCGTTCGACTGGTTGTCCGGCTTCTCGATCATGACAGGGTTCGGCGTCGTTGCCGGATACGCCCTGCTCGGCGCGACATGGATGTTCATGAAGGCTGACGGCGATCTGCAATACTGGGCCCGCAGATGCGCCAAGTATGTCTTCGTCTATGTTATCGGCTTCATGGCGCTGGTCAGCCTGTGGGTGCCGTTCCTTGGCGTCAAGATCGAAGAGCGCTGGTTCGGCGGCAACAACCTGTTCTACCTGATGCCGATCCCGGTCATCACCGCCGTCCTGTTCTTTTCCCTGTGGACCGGCCTGCACCGCATGAACGGAAAGCGCGACTGGCTTCCCTTCCTTCTTACGCTCGGCGTTTTCTTTATGGGCTATGTCGGCCTTGCCATCAGCCTGTGGCCGAACGTGGTGCCGTATGACGTCACCATCCGGCAGGCGGCAGCGGCGCCGGAATCGCTCTCCCTGCTGCTGGTGGGCGTTGCCATCATGCTGCCCGTCATCCTCGCCTATACGGGATGGTGCTATTACGTGTTCAGGGGGAAAACCGATGACAGCCACACCTACTAGCAAAAAGAGGCAGTGGCTGTGGTTCGTCGGGCTGTGGCTTGCGGGGTTCTGCACGCTCGGCGCGATCAGCCTGATCATCCGCGCCATCATGAATATCGGCTAGCGCCTATTTCTTCTTCGGCGGGCGGTCTTCGCTCATCATGAATTTGATGTTGTCCCGGACCTTGTCCTGATCCGCCGCCTGGATCTGGCGCTTGGCCCGTTCGATCGCCGATTGCTGCTTCTTCAGCAGCGCTTCCTTGATCTTCTCCAGCGTCTCATCCCCGATTTCCGCGCGGGCGGCGGCAGCGTTCGCCTTCGCCTGCGCAAGAATCTGCTCCCGGCTCGGCTTTCCCGCCGAAACCCCCGGATCCTTGCCCTTTTCAGGGGTTTTGCCTTTGTTTTTCTTCTTCCAGAACATGGTTTTCTTACCGGCTCCCGCCCCTATTTTAAACCAATTTTAACCCGAATAGGAGACCTTATTCTTTGGGACAATCCAAGGAGCTTTCCATGTCAGAGCAGCCGCAGCTGAAAACCGTGGGCGACCAGGCCGCAGGGTACAAAGACCTGAAATATTTCTTCGCCAACCTGAACACGCTGTTTTCGATCCGCGGGACGCTGGCCGTCGACATGATGACCGCCATGCCGAGCGCAGCGATGCACCGCCGCCTTCATGACATTTCCGCCATTACCAAAAGAATTTACGCCGAAACAACCACCGGCGCGGTCACGCGCCTTCTGGAACAGGTGGAAGAAGATGCCCTCGCCAACCCGGACGCGTGGAACAATTGGGATCTTCAGAACCTGAAAGAAATGCGCCGCGTGCATTCGCACCTGTCGTCCCTGCCGCCGGACCTGTATATCGCTACCGTGCAGGCGGCAACGGAGGGGCGCAAGCGTCACGCCGCAGCCCAGCAGGGCCAGAGCTGGAAACAGATCTACCCCTATCTGAGCCAGGTGGTCGATTTGTACCGCCGCGTCGGCGAACTCAAACAAAAGAAATTCGGCGTAAACTCTCCCTATGAGGGTTTGCTGCTCGGCTACGCCAGCGACATTTCTCTCATCCAGATGGATGCGCTGTACGACTCGCTGCTTGAGCCATTGTCCGATTTGCGCACGCGCGCCCTGGAAAAGCAGAAAAACGATGCACCGCCGATGCCGCTGGAAGGCGATTTCGCCCGCGGCGACCAGATGTGGCTGAACCGCACGATTTTGGAAATGATGGGATTCGATTTCGCCCGCGGGACGTTGCAAGTGACCGCTCTGTCACCAATGACGGGCGGCGGACCGGACGACACACGCATCCTCGTTCGGTGCGGCGATTCCAGCAACTTCCTGGATTCTCTCGAAGACACCCTTTATCAGGGTGCGAGCGGTCTTTATATCCAGAACCTGCCCTCTGATTGGTGGTCGCAACCTGTCGGCCGCGACCTCGGCTCCCTGATCATGAACGCGCAGTCGACGCTGTATGAAACGATCATCGGCCGCACGCCGCAATTCTTCGACTTTATCTCTTCCCGTGCGGAAGGCGTTTTTCGCCAATTCCGCAACAAGAGTTTCGAGCCGGAAAACTTGTACCGCCTGAAAAAAGTGATCACAGAATCCGCCGTACGAAACGATGCGGACGAGTTGACAAAAATTTTCCACGACGTGATGCGATACCGCATCGAGCGCGACCTAATCAACGGCAAGCTGGATCTTACCGACCTGCCGGAGCGGTGGAACGAGGAAAGCAAAAATCTGCTCGGTATCACGCCGCAAAGCGCCGCAGAAGGCCCGCTTCAAAACCCGGACTGGTTCACGGGAAGATTCGGCTTTATCCCGACCAACACGCTTTCCCACATTATCGCCGCCGTGCTGCATGAAAAACTGTACTCGGAAATGCCAAACATGGCCGAGATGATACAGAATGGAGACCTGCGCCCAATCAATGAATGGATGCGCACCAACATCCATTCCCAAGGACGCAGCGTTCCGGCGCTGGAGCTGATCCAAAAGGTCAGCGGCGAGAAGATTTCTGCCACGCCGTTACTCCGCCATCTGGAACGTCGTTACTTAAGCGACAAGCGGTAAGTTATTCGGCCATATTTTTCTTCATGAAGTCGTCCAAGGGGTCGACCAATGAAAGGCTGCCGTAATAATTCAGGTGATGAACATCCATGAATAAAAAGTGGCCGTCTTTGTCGAAAGGTTCTAACAAATAGGGAACGGGTTCGAAATATACAATATTTTTACTTTTTAGATATTTTTTTAGACTGCCATGCGTTTTCTCGATCTGCTCTTGTGAATACGCATTATCAAGCGTGTAGCAAGATTTCGTATCTGTATCCCATAATTTTGCAGCCACCGTTTTTTCCCGCATCCGGCAATTATGCGGCGGCTGTTTAAACATGGGAACTCTCCCTAAGTAAATAATCTTTTTCTTAAATTTTAAAATTTCTTCGATACTTTTCTGTGCATCTTCTTTCGGCGTCATCAGCGCCAGAAAAACATATTTTATGCTTTTGTCTTCTTTCAATGTTTGCAGAAAATAGCCGGACAGATCGTCACATTTTTTCGATCCTTCCCGTTTTACAAATGTCTGGCAGCCGCCTTGCGCAAATATACGCGCACTCATTCCATGCCTGTTCGCCCATTCAATTACCGTGGGTGCGTAGTGCAGCGCGTGGGAATCCCCAGCCAGAATAACTTCATAACGGTCTTTGTGCGGGCCGAATGTGCAGGATTCTTTTTTGTAGACGCCGCCCTTCTTGCCGCAGACATCATAATATTTGTTCGGCTCTATTTCCGTTTTATCCATGGTCCCGGCACGCAAGACGCGTCCTTCGTTTGCTTTGACGGC
>JBDHTU010000084.1:0-6917 GCA_039808805.1 Micavibrio sp. | reverse complement strand
ATCATTTTTATCCTGCTCGGCATCGCCCTGTTCGCCGCGCTTTGTTATGCGTTCATGAAAGGAATGCGAGGCGGCACTGACTCTTATGCGGCGCAACAAGCAAAATTAAAGGCTCAAGAAATCCTCAATTATTATAATGCCGTTGATAGAACGATCAACAAACTGCGGATGAAAGGATGCTCAGAAAGCGATATCAGTTTTTACGTGGCCGGCGATACCGACGATTACATCACCGTCAACAATCCCGCGAGCGCGCCTCCGGATAAAAGTTGCGATGTGTTCGACACCGCAGGGGGCGGTCTTCCAGTCAATATACAATGGTCGAATTATCAGATCCCGCTGGATCAAATAGATACCGCCTCCCAATATCATCGCGGCAAAGCCTATTACAGGATCGACTTCGCCCGTATTATCGGCGTTGGGGCTAGCGACACGCATCCGGATGGCTACGATATCATGATGCAACTCAATTTCGTCGATCCGAAAGTCTGCGACGCCTACAACAAGATTCTCGGCTATGACATCGATCTGACGATATCGGACAGCAGCGCGCCAACGGGGGACGAAAATACCGATCTCGCGGGAAAATATACCAGCTGTTATCTTCGGCATACGCCTTCCAGCGACTATTACCAAATCCGCTATGTCTGGTCCCCTCATTAAAGGGACAGGATAGTTTTCTTGACGCGGCGCACCATTCCGTCCTAGGATGCGCCATGGCCAGACAAGCACGCATCGTCCTTCCGGACACCCCGCATCACATCACCCAGCGCGGCAACCGCGGGGAAAACGTGTTCTTCGAAAAATCGGATTATGAAGCGTATATCGATTTCCTTACGGAGGAATGCGCCGACAAGGGCGTGACGATCTGGTCTTACTGCCTGATGCCCAACCAGGTGCAGATGATCGCCGTGCCGCGGCGGGAAAATTCCCTCGGCCGCGCGTTCGGTGAGGCGCACCGCCGCTATACCCGCCGCATCAACGAACGCAACGGCTGGCGCGGCCACTTGTTTCAGGACCGTTTCTTTTCCTACCCCATGGATGAAAACCATCTGCTCAGCGCCGCGCGCTACATCGAAACGCTGCCCGTATTCTCCGGCATCGCGCCGACGCCTGAGGCGTATTTATGGTCCAGCGCCCGCGCGCATATCAAGGGCCGCGACGACAAACTTCTGGCGCCCGAAAAACCGCTGCTGCATTTCGTGCCGGACTGGGCCGCGTTTTTGACCGAATGGCCGGAAGACAAAGACCCCAAAGCCATCGAGCGCCACCTGCAAACGGGCCGCCCGCGCGGCAACGACAATTTCCTCGACGCGGTCGAGAGCATGGTGGGCCGCCCCGTCCGCCCGCAAAAACCGGGCCGCCGTTCTATCACTTTTACGAAGAGTTTGTATAAGTAGAAGACGTCTCGTCTTACAGCCTTATTGCATGGACAACCATGCGGCCATCTTTGTCTGAAAACGGCTTGATATACGTAGCGCCCGCAAGTTGCGCCGCGCGCTGCATAGCCAACACGGGAAACTTGAAAGAATTATCGACCACCAGCTGTTTTCCTTTGGGAAAATCAAACCTGATGCCATCCATGTAAAAACTCTGCGCCTCCGTTGCTTCAGCAATGTGGCAGAACTGAAAAGCATCCGGCCACCACGCCATTGTGTATTTCCATGCGCCGGGATCGAAGCCGCTTTCATCCGGAATAAGATCGCGTTTGATTCCGTACATGAGATTAATTTCATAAACCGCATGCGCCGGATGATCGTAATCCCCGTACAAAAGCGCGGCATCCTGAGTTGCCTCAAGTCCAATAAATATAAAGGAATCCTTCGGCATATTGTGCTTAAGCTTTTTAATTTGCGCAGCCATAAGCGCAACGGCGTCAGGCGTGTTTTGCTCTGCCTGAAAATTTCCAATTGTTCCGCCGTTAAACAAAACGGCAGCAGGCCCATGCAGCGGTAGTGCCAAGTTCTCTCCGTAATAATCTTCATTCATGCCTATGCCTTTGATAAAAGGTTGCTCACGCTGTACATGCTCTGCGGCCCATATCGCAAAATCGGCATTTATGTCGATAGCGATATAAGAACGCAGCGCAGCGCCATACGCGTGTACAAAAGGAATTGTATTGTTCTGGACGGCATGCTCTCCACCAGGCCCAAGATCGATGATTGTTGCCATCGGCCCTGACAAAAGCGCCATATCCTTCGCGTGATCCCGGATAATCTGCTTTTGACGGTTGAGCATGTTTCCCTCCTGGGACAGATTTTCCCAGATATCCCACAACTCATTCCCCCGGCAGGGATCGGTGGGGGATTTTGGCTCCAGATACTGCCATTTTCCCATGTGGCCATGACGCTTGCCCAAAAACCAGTCGAGCGTATCATCGGCGAAATTATTTTTGGGTTTCTGCTGAAGTAATTTATCCAACATGGGGCACTTTCGCTTCCTTCCAGGCAAAATGAAATTGCGTCCTCTGCGCCGCGGCTATCTCGGCATTATGGATGACATGCACAGTCGTCTCAGCGCCGAAAATCAGAAAAGCGAAATTGTTTCCAAAAACATAAAATGGAACCGTATGGAAATAGGCGGCCGGCATCCAGCGATATTCGGCATAATCAGATCCTAAAAAGTTCATATCTCCTTCCTTGATTAAAACCTTGAAGGAAAACTTTCCGCCTAAAGCTGCCATTTTTTTTGTATATAGTTCATCCTGCTCTATGCCGTGACGTTCCGTAAAAATCGTCTCATCGACATTGGACACACAAAACTCACCGCCTTGCGTGCGCGCGGTTTCATAGACAAGATCCATAAATTGGCCCAGGCCTTCCTGCCCACGGAACGTTTGCGTTTTCAGGCTTTTTCTTTTCACCCCGTCTTCTGTCGTAAACTCTATGCCTTCCGTATCCAAAGCATGAGCAACCTTTTCCAGATTTTGGACGGAAAGACTCGACTTACTAGCAAGATAAGCGGACATCATTTGCTTGGACACGCCTATACGGCTGGCAAGTTCCGAAGCGCTCCAATCGATAAGACCGCAGGCGGCGCGAACCTGAGAAGGGGAAAATATGATTGTCATTGTCCAGTACCAGATGATTTTATCTATCTTATTAATTCTTTTTTAAGAAAGTTTTTGTACAAAGTCAATCATACTTTGACTAAATTAATTATCTATGTAGGGGAAACATTATGTACACTATTGAAAACAAAGAGAATTTTGACCTTCAAAAGCTTCAGGAAGATCTGGAGCGGCAATACGGCCCGGCGGTGGCGCAGGATATCGTGGATCGTATCCGCAAAAACGGCCCCGCCGCCAGGGCGCCTGATTATATGGATGTAAAGGCGATGTCCGAACTGCAGGAGCGGTTCCGGGCACAGGCGATGATGACGGTCTGGAAATTACGCGAATGGCGCAAGGCACAAATCAAGCCCGCGCTTCATCAGAACCTCATACAACTCGAAGGCGTTTTTTTACAACGCCAATGCGAAGATGCAATCGCGCTTTACCGCCTCGCGAACAAAAGCTATTTCGCCCTGTACCGCGAAGCGATGGCCGCGTTCTCCACCCCCGCCCTTTTCACGCCGTGCAAGGCAGAGGTGCGCGCATGATCACGTCAGAGAAAAGCAAAGAATACGATCTGCGATTTCACACCTTCCTGCGGCAGGTCAATGCCGTCGGCGCGCTGACTCCGCGCGCGAAATATCTTTACAAAATCATGGACGGCGTCCCGTTCAAGGATCTGGAAACCGCGCTCCTGATGGCGCAGATGGAGCACGGGAAAGCTTCGAAACGCCGCACGTGAACACCACGCGCTATCGCACCTTGGCGTTGAAATCCGTTTTTCCTTGACATAATAGGAAATATATCCTATAATGTTTTATGAGCGAATGTATGGAAAAACCACGCACACCGGGATGGGACGATGCGCGCCGCGCGCGTCAATCCGCGATGATGCGCGAACGCCGCATCTGGGAAAAATCCACAGGCCCCAAAACGGCGGAAGGGAAAACGCGCTCATCCCGGAATGCCTTCAAACACGGCCACCGCGGCGCGGCATGGCGCGAATTTTACAAACTGCTGGCGCAGCAACGCGCCTTCGTGCGCCATGTCCTCGCTTTGCGCAAAATCAAATACTTGGAAGCGATGGAAAATAAAAACGCGACAAACGAACTATTGGAATGCGGGTCTACATCCGTTCCGGAATCTCGATGCCGAGCAGGCCGAGCGCCGTCTCCAGCGTCTTATAGGTCTGCACGCACAGGGCAAGGCGGCTGTTTTTCAGCGCCTCGTCCTCTTCCGAGAGGATATGGCAGTTGCCATAGAACGATGAAAACGCCTGCGCCACCTTGTACGCATATTCGCACACGTAATGCGGCGCGTAGCTTCTCGCCGCGCCTGCCACCGCATCCGGAAATTCGGTCAGGATCAGGGCCAGCGGCCGGTCGCCATCCTGTAGCATCAGCGGGGAAGAAATGTTCAGGGCGTAGTCCGCCTTTTTCAAAAGGGAACGAATGCGCACCGCCTGGTACAGCATGTACGGGCCGGTCTTGCCTTCAAAGCTGGTCAGGCGGTCGATATCGAAAATATAATCCGCCTGCCGCGCATTCTGAAGATCGGCGAACTTGATAGCGGCAATCGCGACCTTGTGCGCCACGTCTTCCTTCTCTTGCGTGGACATATCCTTGGCAAGGTTGGCCTCATCCATGCGGATATACGCCTTCTCTTCCGCCATGGCGATCAGGTCTTCCAGGCGCATGACGCCGCCTTCGCGGGTCTTGAACGGCTTGCCGTCCGGCCCGTTCATGGTGCCGAACCCGGCATGGGTCAGTTCCACCTCGTCGCGGACCAGTTTCGTCTTGCGCGCGGCGCGGAACACCTGCTCGAAATGCAGCGACTGGCGCTGGTCGACGACGTAGACAATCTTGTCGGGGTTGTAGAGCTTGACCCGCTCGACGATCGTCGCAAGGTCGGTGGTGCCGTACATCACCGCCCCGTCCCGCTTATAAAGGATAAGCGGCGGCATCTCCTTCTTGTCGTCGTTGGCGGCCACGGGTACGACCCACGCGCCCTCGCTCTCGACGGCAAAGCCGCCTTTGCGCATCTGCTCGACCATCGGGGCGATGTAGTCATGCACGTCCGCCTCGCCCTTCCACAGGTCGAAATGGACGCCAAGCGAGTCATAGTTGCGCTTCATGCCGGCAACGGACACCTGCTTCACCTTGTCCCAGATGGCGTAGTAGGACGGCTCCTTGTTCTGCAGCTTGACGGTGGTCGACTGCGCCCGCTCCATCAACGCCGGGTCGGCCTTCGCCGCGCTTGCGGCGCGCGGGTAGCGTTCGGCCATGTCTTCCATCAGGGACTGGATGGCGGCCGCGTCGTTCAGGTCTGCATCGATCACGCGGTGGGATTCGTTGCTGCGCAGGTAATCGTCGATCAGCATGCCCATATGCGTGCCCCAGTCGCCCATATGCACATCGCCCAGTGTCTTGTAACCGGTGAAGATGAGGATGCGGCGTACGGAATCGCCGATGATGGCCGCGCGCAAATGCCCGACATGCATCGCCTTGGCGATGTTCGGGCCGCCGTAATCGAGAAACGCCATCGCGCCGTGGCCGAGATCGGGCGTGCCGAGATGATCGTCCTCTCCCGCCGCGTACAGATACTTGGCAAGAAACTCGTCCGTCACATTCAGGTTGATAAACCCCGGCCCGGCGATTTCGATCTTCGAGAATACATGGTCCTTGGAGAAGATGTCCTGCTGGCGGATATCGTCGACGATCGCGTTCGCCAGTTCGCGCGGGTTCTTCTTCGCGGCCTTGGCGGCGGCCATCGCGCCGTTGCATTGGAACTGCGCGAGGTCCGGACGATCTGCGACCTTCACCGCGCCATAGGAACGGTCCAGCCCCTGCGATTCAAATGCATTGGCGACAATGGCGGAAAGCGTATCTGCGAGCGAAGCCATGGATTAAGCGTCGACCAGCGCCTTGAGGGCGTTCTCCTGGATAAAGTCGCGGCGCGGCTCGACCACGTCGCCCATCAGCGTGGTGAACAGCTCAGACGCCTTTTCGGCATCCTTGACCGTCACCTGCAGGAAGACGCGCGCGTTCGGGTCCAGCGTGGTTTCCCAAAGCTGTTCGGGGTTCATTTCGCCAAGGCCTTTATACCGCTGCATCGTCAGTCCCTTGCGCCCGACTTCAAGCACGGAATCGAACAGACCGTACGGGCCGTTAACCTTCGCTGCCTCTTTTTCCCCTGCCATCAGGCGGGCGGGGCCTTCAAAGTTTTCGGCCATCCACGCGGCAAGACCGTGAATCTTGCGGGCGTCGGCGGATTTCAACTGCTCTGCGGAAAGGCGGACCTTCTCCCGCACGCCGCGAACCATGCGTTCAAGAACGATGCCGCCGACAGGCGTGAATTCCGCCTTCCACGTATTTTCATTCTTCGCGGCCAGCGCATTCATACGCGATGCCAGCGTTTGCGTCACTGTGGCCGCGTAACCGGAATCGCCAAACATCTTTTCATCGAACGCGCCGGCAATGGCCGCCTGTTCGATCACATCGCGGCTGCCCGATTTTTGCGCCAGCGCACCGATCGCGCCGCGTATGGAACGCGAACGATTGAGCACATCGAGAATATCGTTGCCTGTGCGCACCGCGCCCGACGATTCCACCAACTGGATATCACCGAGCGCCGCGTTGATCAGGTAATCCTCCATCGCCGCGTCGTCTTTAAGATAGGTTTCGTTTTTGCCCCGCGATACTTTGTACAGCGGCGGCTGGGCGATATAGAGATAGCCCTTCTCGATAATGCTGGGCATATAGCGGAAGAAGAAGGTCAGCAGCAGAGTACGGATGTGCGCGCCGTCGACGTCGGCATCGGTCATGATCACGATCTTGTGATAACGGATTTTGTCGATGTTGAATTC
>JBDHTU010000083.1:0-7003 GCA_039808805.1 Micavibrio sp. | reverse complement strand
CATAATAGGCCATGTTGAACCTTTTCAAGACCTATAAGACCAAATCCTTTAAAAACGCCGACGACGCTTTTCAGGCCATTGTGGATATCTACGACGGCAATGTCGGCGCGCTGCGCGAGGCGTTCCGCCAGTTCGCGGCAGGCACGTTAAAAGAAAAGCAGGTCAGGGCGTATTACCCTTTTATCCGCATTAAAACGCATACGACCGGGCGGCCGGACACGCGGCTGTCTTACGGGTTCGTGCCCAAGCCGGGAACGTATGAAACCACGGTGACGCGCCCCGACATTTTCGACGTCTATTACAAATCCATGATCGGGCACCTGATCAAGAACCATGACGCGCCGGTGGAGGTGGGGATGAGCAACGTCGCCATCCCGCTGCATTTCGCGCTGGGCGAGGATTTCCACCTGGAGCGCGATTTGACGCATGCGCAGATCGAGGCGCTGCCCGCGATTTTCGACCAGCCGGATTTGACCCTGATGGACGACCAGATCGCCAACGGCACGTATCGCCCGCGGGACGGGGAGCCGTTGCCGCTCGCGCTGTTCCCAGCGCCGCGCGCGGATTTGTCATTGATGCGCCTGAAACATTACACCGGCACGAAGGCCGCGCATTTTCAAAATTATATCCTGTTCACCAACTATCAGTTTTACATCGATGAATTCGTCAAGATCGCCATGGATATGATGACGGAAACGTCGGACCCGGCGCTCCGCAAGATGCGCGAGCAATACACCGCGTTCGTGGAGCCGGGCGACAAGGTGACAACGAACAAGAACATTCCGGCGGCGGACCGCCGTGACCGCGATGAAGCCGGCACGCCCCTCAAACGCATGCCGCAGATGCCGGCCTATCATCTTAAACGCAGCGACGGATCGGGCATCACGATGGTGAATATCGGCGTCGGACCGTCCAACGCAAAAACCATTACGGACCATGTGGCGGTGCTGCGCCCGCATGCGTGGCTGATGCTCGGCCACTGCGCGGGATTGCGAAATTCACAAAGCCTCGGCGATTATGTTCTGGCGCATGCGTACCTGCGCGAGGACAACGTGTTGTTCCACGACCTGCATCCGAGCATCCCGCTGCCCGCCTTGGCGGAGATACAGGTGTCGCTGGAGCAGGCGGTGGCGGAGGTCACAGGCTTTAAAGGATACGATCTTAAAAAGGTCATGCGCACGGGGACGGTGGCGACGGTGGACGACCGGAACTGGGAACTGCGTTCCTCGATCCGGCAGAATATCCGCCTGTCGCAGTCGCGGGCCATCGCGCTCGACATGGAATCAGGCACGGTGGCCGCGAACGGATACAGGTTCCGCGTGCCGTACGGCACGCTGCTGTGTGTCTCGGACAAGCCGTTGCATGGGCAGCTTAAGCTCCCCGGCATGGCGGACAGCTTTTACCGGGAGCGGGTGGAGCAGCATCTGAAGATCGGCCTGCGCGTTATGGAGATCCTGCGCGGGATCGGCCCCGAGCGGCTTCATTCCCGCAAATTGCGGTCCTTCAACGAAGTCGCGTTCCAGTAGAGCAAAAGAAAAGGCGCCGCAGGGCGCCTTTGTTTTTCGGATATTTCAGGATTTAAGCGACCAAGTCCAATTGCGTCCCGCGGGAGGAACTTGCGCTCACGGCCCCGTTGTCGCGGGCGCGGTCATCTTGCGCCACTTGATAGGAGCGTTCTTCCACGCGCTGGCGTGCGGCATCGGCGCGCGCCGTGTCCGTTCCGGATGGACGGGTGGAATCAGGAATCTTGTTTTCTTCGGGGCGTTTCGTGGCCTCGGTCCCGCCGGGCTGAAACGTGTTTGCGGCAGGAATCTGCTGCTGTAGAGGTGTGCTGACAGGATAAACCATCTGGCGTGCTTTCTGACCGTGACTGAATGTTCCCTAGTGGGAATAGTATAAGAGGGAAAGGCTTAACGAAGCGTTAGGAAAGGCGGGAAAAGGGGACTTACACAGAAAAAACGCAAAAAACATAAAATTTTACGCAAATACGCTGCGAACTTAACCAAGGATAAACTCTTTCCGCCTATAAAGCAATATATGCACGGAGTTCCGGCGATTCTAAAGGGAACCTGAACCGCCGGGGATTTGTGCAAAATTGAACATAATATCAAGTCGTCCTTTACTGCCGGGCGGTACGATATCATATGGGGAAAAAGATGACGTTCGACGTCCTGGAAAGAACACCGGAAGTGGCACCGCTGCTTGTGCGCCTTTACGACACGCACAACCTGTACAGCCTTGCCGGCGACAAGGATAGCAAAGAGGCGCGGGCCGAGCTCACGACTGTGATGGCCGACCTTTTGAGCATAAACCTTTCCCCCCGCGAAAGCGAATTGATCACCGACGTCATGCTTGCCCTGATGAAACAGGCGGAAGCAGACCTCAAGGCCGCGCTGGCCGAGCGCCTGTCCGTGATGGAGCATGTGCCGCTGCGCGTCATCCTCGGCCTTGCGAACGACGAAATCGCCGTGGCGGAGCCTATCCTGCGGAAAAGCCCGTTGCTCCATGACATGGACCTTCTTTATATATTGCAGGCCAAGGGCGTGGAACACGGACGCGTTATCGCCTGCCGCGGGGGGCTTAGCGCCGCGATCATCGATATGCTGGCCGATACGCACGACTTTCAGATCGCGGTCAACCTGTCCGGCAACAATGGAATTACACTGACCGAATATGCGTATCGCATCTTTGCCGATATGGCGCGGGAGAACGAGATGCTCGCCCGCCCGCTGCTCAGCCGTGAAGACCTGCCGCAGGACATCGCGGGAAGGCTGTACCAGTTCGTCGGCGAAGAGCTGAAAAAGATGCTCAAAGACCGGTTCGGTATCGGCGCAGGCAAAGCCATTGCCGCGTTGGAAGATATCACCATCGAGTTCGTTGACGCCCATGCGCCGGAAACGATGCAAGATACGGCCATCGCCTATGCGCACAACCAGCTTCGCCGCGGCGAACTGCGCCCCGCGAACATGATCGCGACGCTCCGCCGCGGGCAATATTCCAGTTTCCTGGCCCAGTTCTCTGTTTTCTGCGGTCTGCCGGTCACGGTTGCGAGGGCTGTGTTGAAACAATCGACGGGCAAGGGGCTGGCCATTGCCTGCCGTGCCAAGGATATGACGAAAGCGGATTTCGTGAGTTTCTACCTTTTGACCGAGCGGTTCCGCACGGGCAAGCGCAAGGTGGTCAGCCACAAGGAATTGTCACGTATCATGTCCATGTACGATGAGATTGACCGGGAAATGGCGCTGCAGATTATGCGGGACAGCCGCCACTAAGACCCCAACAAGTTTTTTTCCTCCAAGAAAAAACACACTGGCCTCCATCGTTTTGCGGTGGAGGCCGTTTTTCTCAGGCGACAAGGAGGCGGTGCGCTTCACGCGCCGTGCGTTCCCAGCTGTAATCGCGGACGCGGCGGAATCCTTTTTCGATCAGCGCGGCGCGCGCCGCATCGTCATAAACCATGGTTTCCATGCCGTGCGCGATGGCGCCTACATCGAACGGATCGACGATGATGGCGGCGTCGCCCGCGACTTCGGGGCAGGCGGTGATGTTGCTGGTCATCACCGGCGTTCCGGCGGCGAAGCCTTCGAGAATGGGAATGCCGAACCCTTCATACAGGGAGGGGAAGGCAAGCCCGCGGGAGCCGGCCATAAGCGCGGCTTTTTCCCGCGCGCTGACATACCCGCTTTGCACCACGCGGTCCGCGTTCGGCTGCGCGTTGATATACGCCTCGATCTCTTCAAACCCTTGTCCCGGCGAGCCGACAAGCAGGAACTGGATATCCGCGTTCTTTTCATTCACCAGTTTGAAAAACGCCTGAAGCGTTCGTAGCATGTTCTTGCGCACCTCCGCCCGACCGACAAAAATCAGGTACGGCTTGATCAGGCCGAATTTGCTTTTGGCGGTGTCGATCTCCGCAGCCGTCAGGTTTTCGAATTCACCCGCATCGAACCCGTTCGGGACGACTTCGATCCGCTGTTTGTTCAAATGATACAGCCCGGCGATATCGTTGGCGATGAATTCGGCCGGAACGATAATCTTGTCCGACCAGATGGCCGACGTCCACGTGTTCAGCGTAGCGTGTAAAAACTGGTACGTGCTGTAATTCTTGCGGTAATGGCGAAAGCCCGCATCATGAATGGTGCCGACGGTTTTCTTCGGGCGGTACCACGGGATAATGTGCGCGGGGCTGTAAAACACATCGACCGGGTTTTTCTTTAATTCCATCGCCAGCGCGGTATGCGTCCAGAAAGAACGGTCGGGCAAAACGACCTCGGTATAGTTGGACGGGAATTTGTCAAACTGGTGCGCGACGGGCGTCTTGGTATAAAAGCGGTATTGGTTGGCGCTGTCCAGTTTCGCCAGTTCATTGGCGACATGGAAGCAATACCATTCAATGCCCGTTTTTTTTTCCTTGGCGGCGGGGGAAACATCAACTCCGATTAACATAGGTATCCTTAGGCTTGTTGTGCGGTTGCTAACACTTTAGCGGACAATATGATCCTGCAAAGACAAAAAATCCCTGTAAGACACAGGGATTTTGGGGATCGTATGCGATATCCGCGCTTAGGCGGCTTTTTTGGCCGCGTTCAGGGCGGCAACGCCGGGCAGTTCCTTGCCTTCCAGCCATTCGAGGAACGCGCCTCCAGCCGAAGAAATATAGGTAAAGTCATCGGCGCAACCTGCATTTTCCAGCGCGGAAACCGTATCTCCGCCGCCGGCGACGGAGGTCAGCGCCCCGGCCTTGGTGAGCTTGGCGACCGTGCGGGCAAGATCATTCGTGCCCTTGTCGAACGGTTTGACTTCGAACACGCCCATCGGGCCGTTCCACAGCGCGGTGTTGCACCCGGAAAGAATGTCGCCGAGTTTTTCGATGGTGGCCGGGCCGACATCGACGGCTTCTTCGTCCGCGGGCATGTCTTCGGTCGCGCGGATTTCGAAGGCTGCGTTTTCGCCGAACTTGGTGACGCACACGCGGTCAATGGGGAGCACCAGTTCGCAGCCCGCCTTTTCGCATGTCGCCATGATGGTTTTCGCCTCGTCGATCATGTCGCGTTCGCACAGGGATTTGCCGACTTCGATGCCTTTGGCCGCAAGGAAGGTGTTCGCCATGCCGCCGCCGAGGAAGAGGTAGTCCACTTTCTTGACGAGGTTGTTGAGCACGGACAGCTTGGTGGAGATTTTGGAGCCGCCGACGATGGCGATCACCGGTTTTTTCGGCGTTTCCAGTGCGTCGTTCAAGGCGTTCAGTTCCGCTTCCATCAAAAAACCAGCAGCGGTGGGAAGACGGTGGGCGAGGCCCTCGGTGGACGCGTGCGCGCGGTGCGCGGCAGAGAAGGCATCATTCACGTAGATATCGCCAAGTTTTGCGAGTTCGGAGGTAAAGCCCGCATCGTTCTTTTCTTCACCGGCATGAAAGCGGACATTTTCGAGCAGGACGATATCGCCGTCATTCAGCGCGGCAACGGCCTTGGCGGCATCGTTACCAATGCAATCCTTGGCGAATGCCACCTTGACGCCCCAGCTTTTTTCACAGACAGGCGCAAGGAAGCCTTGCGAGAATTCTGTATCCGCGGACGATTTTGGACGGCCGAAGTGGGAGAGGAGGATCGTCTTTGCACCCTTCGAGGTAAGGTAATCGATGGTCGGCTTCAGGCGGTCGATCCGCGTGGTATCCGTCACCTTGCCATCCTTGGTCGGGACGTTGAGGTCCGCGCGCACGAGGACGCGTTTGCCTTTAAGATCGAAGTCGCGAAGCGTTTTGAAAGACATCTCTATTTCTCCGTTATTTGCTATAAATTCTTGTACAGGGTTTTCGCATTTTCCGTCGCCTCGATCAAGCGTGAACGGATGGCGGGGTCGAGGGCGGAATGGCCGCCGTCCGGCACCACGATATAGTCGGCTTCGGGCCAAGCCTGGTGCAGGCGGTACGCGGTGGCCAGCGGGCAGATGGCATCATACCGCCCATGGACGATGACGGAGGGGATGGCGCGGAAGCGGTCCACCGATTTGATCAGGCTGTTTTCCGGGGCGATCCGTTCATTGCGGAAATAGTGGCATTCGATCCGCGCCATGGCGAGGACATGGGCTTTTTGTTCGTCCGTGGTGATGGTTTCGTAATTCGGGATAAGGGAGGAGCACGCGCTTTCATACAGGCCCCAGCGGATAGCCGCGTCGAGGGCGAGTTTTTTGTCGTCGCCAGTCAGCCTTTTATAATAGGCATCGAGAAGATCGAGCCGTTCATCGTCAGGGATAAAATGTGCAAATTGCTCCCATGCTTCGGGGAACAGGGCGCGGATGCCGTAAAGCCACCAGTCGATTTCCTCTTCTTCCAGCAAAAAAATCCCGCGCAGGATCATGCTGAGGCAGTTTTCAGGATGTTTTGCGGCGTAAGACAGGGCTAGGGTCGATCCCCACGATCCGCCGAACAGATGCCAGCGGTCAATGCGCAGGTGTGCGCGCAGGATTTCCATGTCGGCCAGAAGGTCGGCCAGCGTGTTGTTCGTAACCGACCCGTGGGGGGAGGAGCGCCCGGCGCCGCGCTGATCGAACAGGATGACGCGGTAATGATCGGGATCAAAAAAACGGCGCAGGATCGGTGCGCTGCCTGCGCCGGGGCCGCCGTGAAGAACGACGATCGGCACGCCGTCAGGATTTCCCGATTGCTCCCAATACATCTGGTGGCCGTGGCCGAGCGTCAGGAAGCCGGAGGAGTAAGGTTTTATTTCAGGAAAAAGGTCGAGGCGCGGGGTGCGGCGATACCCGGGGTCCGCCGCCGCCTGTGCCAGAGGTCTGTCATAGCTGTGCGCCATGACGGAATCTTTAACAAATTAAGGATTGGTCTGTCCAGAAACGTGCGGTGCCGGTGGATTTTCCACAGGCCCTGTGGATGGAACGGGGGATGGTTCTGGGGATGGCCTCGGGTCTGCCACAATCTCCAGCCGTTCCGGCGTTTCCAGTTCCATGAACGGGCCGTTCCATGACCGAATCCAGCCGCGCACGCGCA
>JBDHTU010000082.1:0-7078 GCA_039808805.1 Micavibrio sp. | reverse complement strand
GCCCTGACGCAGCCTGCAAAGAAAGCCGCCTTTCGCGCCGTGGCGAGCGAAACCCCGATCGAGACGATGTATTCGGGCCGCGCGGACGAAGAGCTTGAGCTGTTCGGGTATGATTTGTTCGGGGCGGCGGACCATCCGTCAAAAGACATCCCGGCCGGAACGGTGCAGGACAATTATATACTGAGCAACGGCGATTCCATCGAGATCACGATCCGCGGGCAGGAACAGGCGCGTAAGACCTATGTGATCAGCACGCAAGGCCACCTGATCACCGACCATTTCACGACCATTACGGCCGCGGGCAAAACGTTGGGCGAGGTGCGCGGCCTTCTGGAAGAAGAAGCGGCGCGCCTCCACAATGTCGAAATCGGCGTCAGCCTGACCGGCGCGCGGCAGATCGACGTCCTTGTCATCGGCGATGTCACGCGGCCCGGCCGCAAGACGATGACGGCGTTTCATTCCGTTCTCGATGCGCTCAGCGAGGCAAACGGCGTCAAAAAGACCGGCTCGCTTCGCCGCATCAAGCTGGTGCGCGGCGGTAACAGCGAGTTTATCGATCTTTACGCCGTGATGATGCAGGGCGGGTCCAGCGCCGACAAGAAACTCCGCGACGGCGACCGCATCATCGTGCCGCCGATCGGCCCGACGGTTGCGATTTCCGGCGCGGTAAAACGCCCCGGTATTTATGAGATCAAGCGCGGCGATAATCTAAGCACGCTTGAAATGCTCGGCATGGCGGGCGGCGTCCTTGCCCCCGGCAATAACCGCTTTATGCGCCTGTCATTGGATTCGGACGGGCGCGAAGTGGTGGAAGATGTCTCCGAACCCGGCAAAAAACTTTTCGGTGACGGCGGCCTTCTGACCGTGGCGCAGGCGCAGGAAAAGCGCAGCCAGAATGTCGAACTGTCAGGCCATACGAGAGAGCCGGGACAACATGACATCAAAAAGGCGCGCACCCTTTCCGCCCTGATCAGGAGCGATCAGGTCTTCGGCGATTCCCTCTATCCCCTGCTCGGCGTGATCGAACGCCATGATAAAAACTCGCTAACCAAAACACTGGTCGAATTTTCGCCGCGGCAGGTTTTGCAAAAGAAAGGCGACATGCCGCTGAGCGAAGGGGACATTGTCCATCTCTTCTCGCTGGAACAGATCAGGGCGCTCGGCCAGAATGTCGCAAAAGAACCGCTGCTCAAAAAAGCGTCGTTTGGAGGAAAGGCGGAAGAAGACGCCGCCATAAAAGACGGCCTCATCGCCTCATTCCTCGAAGAACGCGCGGCCTTCGTGCGCGGCGCGGTGCGCCAGCCGGGCGCCTATCCCGTCGCCCAGGGCACGACGCTGGAAGCGCTGCTTTCCGTGGCCGGCGGTGCGACGATCGAGGCCAACACGGACAATATCGAAGTCACGTCCCGCATGATGCCGGTGGACGAGATGGCGGATTCCATCGCCGCCAACCGGCAGACCGTTGGGATTGCAACCGCTCATCAGATCAGCATCGCCCCGGGCGATACCATCCGCGTGAACCAGAAATTCAACCGCGTGGCGGAGCAGAGCATCACGCTGCTCGGCGAAGTGCGCAACCCCGGCAAATATGATTTGATGCCCGGAGATACGATGCTGTCGCTGATCCACCGCGCGGGCGGCCTGACCGATATCGCCTACCCGGACGGGGTTATCTTCTCTCGCGCATCGGAAAGAAAGCAGGAAGAATCCCGCTATCAGGCGCAGGCACGCGACCTTGAGATGAAGCTCGCGGAAACCATGCGCAGCGAAGACAAGGACAAAAAGCCCGACATGGCACAGGTGAGCGCGGCGCAAGGATTGATCGCGCAATTGAAAGAGGCGAAGGCCGTCGGCCGCATTACGGTGGAGGCGGACCCCAGCATCCTGACCGCAGACCCGGAGCAGGACATCCTTCTGGAAGGCGGCGACAAGATTTACATGCCGCGCAGGCCGCTCACCGTGCGTGTCGGCGGCGAAGTGCTTTCTCCCGCCGCGCTGCAGTTCCGCAAGGGCAAGAACGCCGACACCTATATCGAGGAAGCCGGCGGCACCACCTATTTCGCAGACGCCGACCGCGCCTTCGTCGTCTATCCGGACGGCAGCGCAAAACCGCTGTCCGTATCCGCATGGAAACAGGGCACGACGATGATCCCGCCGGGATCGACCATCATCGTGCCGCGCGATCCGAAACCGTTCGACTTCCTCGAAAGTGCGGAGACGATCACAACGATCATGGCCAATATCGCGCTCACCGGTTTTTATCTCGACGATCTGGGCGATGACGATTAAGCCACCCCTCTTTTCCATCGTCACCATCACCAAGGGAAATCTGGACGGGCTGAAACGCACGGAAGGCAGCCTTGCCGCGCAAAGTTTTCGCGGGTTTGAATGGATTGTCATCGACGGGGATTCGGGCGACGGCACGAAAGAATATCTGCGCGGCTTGAATGCGGTGAGCGTCAGCGAGCCCGACCGCGGCATTTACGATGCCATGAACAAGGGGATCGACCGCGCAGGCGGCGCTTATCTCTTATTCCTGAACGCGGGCGACACGCTCGCCGATATCGATATTCTTGCCACCCTGACACGCGCGGCTGCCGATGCGCCGGACTTTATTTACGGCGACGCGCTGGAAACCAACGGCCTGTACAAAAAGGCCCGCAGTCATGAAAAGATCGACTGGGGCATGATCACGCATCATCAGGCGATGCTGTACCGGCGGGAACGCATCGGCGCGCTGCGCTATGACCCCATGCTCAAAATCGCCGCCGATTACGGGTTTACGGCGTCTTTCCTGCGCCATGCGCAAAGCGTGCATTATATTCCCTGCGCCATCTGCATTTTCGAAGATGGCGGCGTATCGCAGCAGAACCGGAGGCTGGGACGGCGCGAACAATTTATGATCCGCATGACAGACGGGCGGATTTCACCGATCAGGAATGTTTTGATTTACGGCGTGCAAAGCATAAGCGCAACGCTGCGGGAAAATTTCCCGGCGGTGTATTTCAGGCTCAGGGGTGGTTGAAATTAAAAAAAAGGCGGTTGGCTACACGTTGCATAAAACCTGGGGATTGCGGCAATTCTCTTGCGTTAAGCTCCTGCAAGCGTTCTTTAAGCGGTTCCGGGTTTAGTTTGTATGATTGAAGCAAGTCAAAAACTGACAAGACATGTATGCCTTTTTCCCCGAACTCTTCCATAGCTTCCCATTTGTATTTACGCAGCCGACTTGGATCAAGACCACCTGCAACACATTCACTGAGAACAATAGGCTTAAGGTTTTTACGCTTCGCATGCTCTGCTGTTTCACGAACACACTGTGTTATGGTTGTTCCACAAAAAACAATATTGTCTATATTTCGTTCTCTGAGAAAATCCGCAAGGCTTTGCTGCGTATCGACGTGAAACCCGGTGGCAAAAGCGTCCCATGAGTCTTTCAGGAAAACTGCGTCTTCCGGTCGTTGTCCTAAGGGTACATAATGACCTATTACTTCCTCGCGAGACATTTCCAACAAAGCTTGTCTGCAGATTTCCTGTCTTACTCCCTTGTCTTTTTCCTCTTGCCCTAAATCGCCAAGCATCGCGTGGTCGGCCACAAAGATTTGCGGAATGTAAGGAAAATGCTGTCGCATTTTTTGAAGAAGATAACGTGTGGATTCCACCGCCTTGTCCATCTCGTTCTGAGCGGCGTCCAAAGGTTTTTCAGGATCAGAGGAAACATATTCTTTCGTAAAATCGATAACAACGATTGCACATTTTCCGACATCACGATTGAACAAGGGCACGAGTCTGCGATAGGTATTGCCTACATCGACTACATATTCTTCAGGAATTTCTTGCGTTTCTGCAACCATATCAGGACATGTCCAACTGCCGGTTATTTTGAAGCGGGATTGCGCGCTGCTCCTGCGCAGATCTATCTTCCGCGCGCTCAAAAGCTGAGTTCATTCCGCGGATGACCCCTTTATTTATCGCAACACCATAGGCCATACGCAAAGCGCCTGCCCCAAACATGGTTGCGCCTGCGGCCAAGCCAAGTTTTACGCCACTAGAGAAATAGCCTAAAGGGACAACAGCAAATGTTAAGACTAAAGCCCACCCAGCATTCATTTCATTACTAATTATACGCGGCTTTTTCTCTTCAAGAAGACTATGCATGCCGATTAATTCATAGTCACTCAGATGTTTCGCTCGGTTTGCGATTTCATCATAATTGCAGCCATTGCTCATGGCATAACCGATTCTTTGTCCAACAAATCTCCGCGCCTCATCATAGGTACGCGTTGCATCCACTGCAAAATCACCAGCTTTATGAACGGCATATGTGATAATAGCCTGTTGTGACTCTTCGTTTGAGCGCGACATTGCGATAATCCTGATTAATGACCCATATTGTCATAATACTTTTTGCGACTTGTGGCCAGCTTTATTCCGGCTCTTCCATCCAAAATTCCTCCCTTTACTATATAGGAATGAAGAAAGGCTGCGCTAGCCCTTCCTGGAATATGGGAAAAAGCCCATTTTAAACAGCGTCTTATAGCAAACGGATCGCCCGGCAGGACTCTCCGTCCCTCCACCCCCCGCTGCCAGATCGCATACCCGTCATGGCGTGCCTGCCAGCGGGCACGGTCTTCCAGGGCATAATGGTACAGCGGCTGGCGCAGGCTGCCGATTTTCCGCTCCATCGCCCCGGCCTTCAAAACCGGCTGGTAATGGCCTTCCATCTCCCCCATGCCGGGAATGTCGAGATCGTCCACCACGGGAAATTCGATCAGGCGGCGGTCGAACAGGCACAGCTTGTTGTTCTTCAAACCGAAGCGCAGCTTTTTCCCGTCCACCACATACGCGCCTTTCACGAAATACCCGGCGCAGGCCCAATCCACCGCCGCGATCTCCTCGCACAACGCGGGCGTTACTTCCTCATCCCCGTCTACGAAGAAAACGCGGTCATGTTTCAAAGCCAGCGTATCGAGGCACCATTGCCGCTTTTTGGGGTAGCGCCCGTTCCACGCGAACGGCACGACCGTGGCGCCAAAAGCGCGCGCAATGGCGCAGGTGGCATCCGTGCTGCCGGAATCAACGATAACAATCTCATCAAACCGTTCCAGCGCGGCAAGGCAGCGCGCAAGATTTTTTTCTTCGTTGAGAGTCGTGACGATAACGCTGACCGGGATTTTACCGTGCATGGCGCAGCGTCCGCACCATATAGCCAAGCCCGGCCCCTATCAGCGCAAACACGCCGAGCAACAGGACCTTTGCCGGCCATACGGGCCGCGGGCTGCTGGCCGGCGGCTCCACCACGATGGCGGCATACGGCTCATCCAGATTGGCGAGCATCTGGATATGCTCCTGCTGCATCAGCAGATTGGCAATGCCGCGGCGGTGATCGGGATTCGCGGTTTTCTGCAAAGCGCCTTCCAGATACTTGATACGGCTTTCCGACTGGCGGCGACGGTCACGGCGGATCAACTGGTCCGCGACCAGATGCGCTTTGCGCAAAAAGGCAGCGGCAAAAGCCGGATCAGGATGCAGATAGGAAATCTTGCGCAGCGGCGTCGCGCCCAGATGCTGGATCTTGATATGCCGTTCCAGGTAATCCGCAAGCTCTTCCGCGCTCCAGTCATCCGCCCCGGACGACCAGCCGCCATCGCGGGCTATGCCGGAAATCACCGATGGGTCTTTCATCAGGATCGCGGCGACAGCGGGACCTTTCATCGTATAGACGAAGCGGTGGAAATCCGTGGACACGCCGTCCGCTTCCTGCGGCCGCCAGAACGGGATCGTCAAGGCCTCGCCCTCGCTGCGCGACGATGCATAATCGCCGAGCGCATAACCGTCCGCAGGGGCGACGATCATCGCGGCACGATACAACGGCGTCGAGAGGATGATGATAAGCCCGCCGATGAGCAGGAAGAATACCGCGAATACCAGCATATGGTATTTCGCCGCCCACATGTCCTTCAGCAAATCGGCAAGCGTCGGCTCGTGTGTCATGGCGCGGGAATCAGGCGACGCGGGTCTGGATGGTGTGTTCGGCTTCTTTCATGATGGAAAGAATCGACTTTACGGGGCGGGAATCCGCCGCCGCCATTTCTGCGCCCTGTTGCGCGTGGAACCACGCCTCGGAATCGTTGCGGAAATACAGGATCGCCTGCGCCAGCGTCTTGCCGTCGCCCTGCGGGATGATGGCGCCGCAGCCGTAATCGCGAATCATGCGGCCCACTTCGGTATCCGCCGGACCGACATAGATAGTGGGACGCGCGGCAGCGATGGCCGAATAGAATTTGCACGGTACCAGCATCCCCGCCGCATCGTCGCGCAAGGAAACCAGATGAATATCGCCGCTTTCCATCAGGTCTTTGAGAAGGCTTGCAGGCTGATACGGCAAAAGCTTGATGTTCTGAAGGCCGCGGCGGGAGCGCTCCAGCGCAAGGCGGTCATGCTGAGGCCCCTCGCCCACAAAGACGAATTCAATTTCCGGATGGATGGACAGATGCTCCGCCGCTTCCAGAATAGCTTTCATCGGATGGGCGCGGCCGATGCTTCCAGCGTAAAGAATCCGGAAGCGCGGCGAGTCATCGCGCAAAAGCGTTTCCGGCGGGCGCGCCAGCGGCACGTTTTCCTTGATGCGGAAATCCGCCTTGCGCGGACGGTTCGCCGGTTCCACCAGTTCAAGATCCGGCCAGTTGGGGATGACGCTGATCCGGTTGGATTCAACGCCCGTGTGCGCAAGATACTTTGCCATGCAGCGGCCGATCGCGATGACCTTGCCGCTCTTGTTCATGGAACGGCGCGCGGTGCGGGACAAGGCGCGCAAAACGAAATTGGGAAGGCGCACGCCGATAGACGGGAACAAGTCCGGATATAGATCCTGACACCAGTGCAGATGCGCGCAGCGCTTTTTCTTGGCAAGGCGCCGGCCGATCGTAACCAGCAAAGGCGGGTCCGTCAGCGTGATGATCAGATCCGGACGTGCAAGCTTGCGCGACTCCAGCCAGATTTTAAACAGGACGCGGGCATAGCCGATAACGCCGCGGGGATTGAGCGGCGCGGAAACCCGGTGAACGGTCACGCCGCCGTC